>JAYVSF010000879.1:0-2994 GCA_043775605.1 Myxococcales bacterium | reverse complement strand
GGCAGCGGCGACCCGGCGATGGCCGCCAGCGGCAGCAAGGCCATCGTCAACGACCTCGGCAACAACGGCAGCGACGGCATGTACGTGCCCAGCATGTCCGACTTCGCGCTGTCGCCGGTGATCGACGTCAGCCACGCCACCGGGGTCCGCCTCCAGTACAAGCGCTGGCTCGGGGTCGAGGACGGCTTCTACGACGACGCCGAGGTGTTCGCCGACGGGCAGAAGCTGTGGAGCAACTTCGACACCGGCAACCAGGACGCGTCGACCGAGCACGTCGATCGCGAGTGGCGGTTCCAGGACCTCGACCTGTCGGCCCAGGCCGCTGACGGCTCGGTCCAGATCAAGTTCGCGCTGACCAGCGACGAGGGCCTGCAGCTCGGCGGCTGGACCATCGACGACTTCTGCATCATGGCCCGCACCAACATCCTGCCCGGCTGCGGCAACGGCACGGTCGACGGCGCCGAGCAGTGCGACGACGGCAACAACGTCGCCGGCGACGGCTGCACCGAGTCGTGCACGATCGAGCCCGGCGTCGATCCTGGCACCGCCGGCGGCGGCTGCTGCTCCACCGGCGGCAGCCCGGCCGCGCCCATCGGCCTCGGCCTCCTCTCCGCCTTCTTCCTCCTCAGGAAGAGGGACAGGCTCCGGGGTCGCAACTAGCGTCGCTGCCCCCGGAATTTCGGGGCACCGCGAAAAAAGCGAGGACGATCAGCGCGCGGGGAAGATCGCGGGCTCGAGCGCCTGCTCGGGGCTGCCGCGCGGCTCGGCGGTCAGTCCTCGATCTCAGGTTCCTGCGCGACGCCGTCGCGATCGGCGAGGTGGGCCTCGTGGCGGCGGCGGGCCTGGTAGCGGCGGGCGCTGAGCGCGGTGACCCGCCCGACCGGGATCAGCTCGTCGGACGCCGCGGCCGGCGCCGCCACCCGCTCGAGCCGCGCCATGAACGCGCGCCGCCACGTCGCGAGGTCGCGCAAGGGATAGCTGGGATCATCGGGGTCCTCGATGATCGCCCGCACGATGGCGTCGCGATCGACGAACTGCGCCGCCAGCTCGGCCGGATCGTAGGCGGCGCCGCGATCGAACAGCCCGCCGCAGATGTCGCGCAGCGTGCACGCGTCGCAGGCCGGCGCGTAGACGTGGCCCCAGTCGGTCTGGCGCACCGTCTGCTTGTCGTCGAGGAAATGGACGATGCGCTCCTCGCCCTTGACGATCTTGCGGGTCTCGGTCGAGGCCCACCCGAACCAGCCCAGGTAGCAAAGCGGCACCTTCTCGACCCGAAACGTGCGCCCGGACCGGTGCAGGTGGCGGAGCGCCCGCTCGAGCGACAGCTCGAAGTCGGCCAGCCGCGGCGTGAACTGGGCCTGGTTGACCTCGGCCCGGCCCATCGACGGATCGAGGTTGTTCCACACGAAGTGGCGGACCTGCGGGTGGTGGCGGGTCAGGTAGCGGACGTTGTCGTCGAGGTGATCGGCGTTCCAGCGGTTGATGACGCAGTTGACGTTGACCTCGATGCCGGCGGCGTGGGCGCTGTCGAGCGCGGCCAGCGCGATCGGCAGGGTGTCGGGCTGGCCGCGCAGGCGGGCCTCGACCTCGGGCCTGACCGAGTAGATTGACACGTGGGCGAGCTGGACGCCGGCGTCGGCCAGCGCCCGCGCGTAGTCCGGGTCGGCCAGCCGGGTGCCGTTGGTGATGATCCGGACGTGGAGGCCGGCGTCGCGCGCGTAGCGGGCGATGGCCGGCAGGTCCGGGTGGAGGGTCGGCTCACCGCCGGTGAGGATCACCCCGTAGTAGCCGCGCCGGACGAAGTCGTCGACCAGCGGCCGCATGGTTGCCAGGTCGTGGCTATACGGCGTCGCCGGGTTCGAGCAGAACCCGCAGAAGTGGTTGCAGTGGCGGACGACCTGGATGTAGCCGAGGTTGGCCACCGGCGCCCGTCACTGCCAGTCGTAGAAGCCGTTGGACAGCTCGAGATTGTAGCTGGCGCAGGTGTCGCCGCCGCCGTCGACCCGCTCGACGGAGACGATGAAGTTGAACGTGTCGTCCTGGCACTGCGAGACGTGGTCGACCGGTGTGTTACTCCAGCACGGACACTGGCCGGCCAGCTGGCCGTTGATCGACTGGCGGAAATCCGTCGCCCATTCGATCTCGGTGGACGGGCCGTTCGCGATCGGCGTGTTGCAGTTGTCCATGAACGCGCGGATGCGAAACTGATCGCCGGGGTTGCCGAGCAGCTTGGCCGCAGCGTGGAAGTTGTCACAGGTCGTGTCCGGGCTGTCGACGGCGCGGAACCGGTACCAGACCTTGCGCCCGTTGGGGATGTTCCCGCTCACCGTCGTGCGCTGGCCGTTGTCGGTGAGGCTGCCGACGTCGATCGCGGCGTCGCAGGTCAGGGCCTGGCCGACCGCCGGCGCGGCGACGCACTCGCAGCCGGGCACGGTCGGATCGAGATCGAAGTTGCCGTCGGCGCACACGCAGGCCCCGCCCACGCACGCGGTGCCGACGCCCGCGCCCGTGCAGATCAACATCGGATCGCCCTCGTCGACTCCGTTGGCGCAGTTGTCGTCGAGGCCGTTGCAGGCCTCGACCGCGTCGGGGTGAATGTCGGGGTTGGTCTCGTCGCAGTCGGTCGCCGCCGGGTGGCCATCGTGGTCGACGTCGAGGTCGTCGGGGACGCACGCGCCGTTGCGGCACGAGGTTCCGGACAGACAGCTCGGAGGCGTGTCGACCCCCAGCGGGCCGGCGGTGGCGGGACAAGCGGGGAACTGCACGCAGGTGCCCGCCACGCAGGCGCTGAACGGGGCGCAGTCGACGCGCCTGCAAGGATCGCTCGCGGCATCGATGGCGGCGGCATCGATGGCGGCGTCGACGACGGCGGCGTCGACGCCGCCGGTGTGGTTGTTGCCGCAGCCACCGACCAAGCCCGCGATCAGCCCCGCGACCAAGCCCGCAGCAGCCCACCCGCGCGGCCTCGACAGGGCGATCATCACGATGAGGATA
>JAYVSF010000878.1:0-5322 GCA_043775605.1 Myxococcales bacterium | reverse complement strand
ACTTCCGCGACGCCCTGCCGCTGCTGCTGCTGGCGCTGGCCGCGCTCCTGGCCTGCGTGATGGTCAGCTACGTCAGCGCCAAGGCCGAGGCCCTGCAAGTCGCCGCGCCGCGCGGCCTCATGCGCCGCCACGAGCGCGCCGCCTACCTCATCATCGGCGCCGGGCTCACCTCGCTGATCGGTCCGCGGATCGCGGCGATCTGGCCGGCGCTTCCCCGTACCACCCCTGAGCTGCTCGGCCTGGCGCTGGTCGCCGCGATCGGCAACTTCGCCGCGGTGACCCGCCTGGTCCGCATCGGCCGTGCCCTGACGCCCTGACGCCCTGACGCCCCGAGCCCCATGCCCCAGCCCACCCACCAGGATCGCTCGCTCGTCACCGCCGTGCCCGGCCCCAACAGCCGCGCGCTGTGCGAGCGCGAGTCGGTCCACCTCGCGCCCGGCACCCAGGGCTACGCGCTCATGGCCGGCATCGCGGTCGATCACGCCGAGGGCTCGACCATCACCGACGTCGACGGCAACGTCTTCGTCGACTTCATCGGCGGCATCGGGGTCGGCGCGATCGGCCACTCGCACCCGACCTGGGTCGAGGCGGTCCAGGCCCAGGCCGCGCAGGCCGCCGTCGGCTCGCTGGCCAGCGCCGCGCGGGCCGAGCTGCTCGAGCGGTTCGCCGAGCACCCGCCGGCGCCTGGCGTCCACCGCTTGCAGCTCTACTCGGGTGGCGCCGAGGCGGTCGAGAGCGCGCTGCGGCTGGCCAAGTCGTACACCGGCAAGCACGAGGTCGTGAGCTGCTGGGGCGGCTTCCACGGCAAGACCATGGGCGCCTTGTCGCTGATGGGCTCGACCTTCAAGCAGGGCCTCGGCCCGATGGTGCCGGGCTCGCACCTGGTGCCGTACGCCGACTGCTACCGCTGTCCGATCGGCGCCAGCTATCCGAGCTGCGGGCTCGGCTGCGTCGAGGTCGCGCGCAAGGCGATCAAGCTCGAGACCACCGGCGCGATCGCCGCGGTCATCGTCGAGCCGATGCAGGGCACGGCCGGCAACGTCATCCCGCCGCCCGAGTTCCTGCCGGCGATGCGCGCGCTCGCGACCGAGGCCGGCGCCCTGCTCATCATTGACGAGATGATCACCGGCCTGGGCCGGACCGGCGCGTGGTGGGGCGCCGAGCACACCGGCGTGGTCCCCGACATCGTCACCATCGGCAAGGCCCTCGGCGGCGGCTTCCCGCTGTCGGCCCTGGCCACCACCGACGCGATCGCGCAGGCCCGACCGTGGGCCAACGCCTCGGGCAGCTCGTCGAGCTACGGCGGCAACCCGCTGGCGGCGGCGGCGGGCGCGGCCGCGCTGCGGATCATCGACGACGAGGGCCTGGTCGCGAACTCCCGCACGGTCGGCGCCACGATGCTCGCCGAGCTCGAGACCTGGGTCGACCGCTATCCGTTCGTCGGCGTCGTCCGCGGCGCCGGCATGTTCCTCGCGCTCGAGCTGGTCAGCGACCGTGTGACCAGGGTCCCGCTGGCGCGCAAGATCACCGAGCGGATCTTCGGCGAGTGCGTCCGCCGCGGCCTGCTGGCCATGACCTACGCCGCCAGCGTCCGCCTGCAGCCGGCGCTGACCACCGACGCCGCGACCGCCGCCAACGGCCTGACGATCCTGCGCGAGGTCTTCGACCTGGTCGCCGCCGAGGGCTGGTGGAAGGCTTGATCGCCGCGCGGGCCGATCAGTGCGGCGGGTAGCGGGTGGCGCACGCGGCGCGCGCGACCGGGTCGACGGTCGCCGCCGGCAGCGCCGGCACGTGCAGGTCGGGATGGGCGAAGTCGAACATGTCGTACGGCGGCACCGCGTTGCCATCGCGGTGGCTCAACGCCGGCAGCCCGAACCGGGCCTCGACGAAGCGCAGGACGCTGGTGTGGTCGGTGACCTGGTGCGAGACGTGACCGCGGCGGGCGTACGGCGACACCACGATCAGCGGGACCCGCAACCCGAGCTGATCGAACGCGGCGGCGAAGCCTCCGGCCTCGACCGCGGGCGGCGTGACGTCGGGCACGCACGCGGCCGGCGGCACCACGTGGTCGTAGAACCCGCCCTGCTCGTCGTAGCTCAGGAACAAGGCCGCGTGCGGCCACTGCGGCGAGCTGGTCACCGCGGTCACGATGCTGGCGACCATCGCCTGCCCGACCTCGAGGTCGGCCGGCGGATCCTCATCGGGCGAGACCCCGCCCTTGAGATCGCTGCCCTCGACGAACGTGACGCTCGGCAGCCGACCGGCCGCGGCGTCGGTGAAGAACTGGTCGAACGGCAGGACGTGCGCCGCCGTCCGGGCCCAGGTGTCGCTCAGGATCGCGAGGCTGGGCAGATCCTGGACGTAGAACGCCCAGGTCACACCGGCGTCGTCGAGCCGCGTGAACAGGTTGGGCAAGACCTGGTTGGCGGCGTCCCGCTGCGGCGGCAGCACGTTGGTGATCACGCCGTACGACGTCCCGGCCATGTAGAAGAGGCGGTTGGTCCAGCTGTTGGCCAGCACCGAGCCGAAGTGGCGATCCGAGATCGCGAACGCCCGGGCCAGCGCGTAGTAGTACGGCAGGTCGGACTCGTTGTAGTAGCCCATGGCCCGGGTGCCGCGCGGATCGTTGACCGGCGACTCGCGACCGGACTCGGTGGTGAACCCGTCGAGGGCGCCGCCGTGGAGTTCGCGATGGACGGCGTCCCAGCTCTCGGCCGGGTTGTCGAAGCAGCGCTCGGGCTGGTGGAAGCGGGTGATCACGGCGCCGGCGACGGTCGGATCGGGGTTGGCGGCGTCCGCGGCCGCGCCGTCGACGGTCTGGCCCGGCACGGTCAACGACGAGAAGTAGTGATCGAACGTGCGGTTCTCCTGCATCACCAGCACGATGTGGTCGATCGGGATGGTCGCCGGGGCGACGTCGGCGACGGTGTCGCGCGCGAGATCGCCGGGACCGTAGCCGCAGCTCGCCCGGCACGCGGCGGGATCACCGACGCACGACGGCGGTGGCGGCGCGTCGTCGCCGCAGGCTGCCAGCAGCAGCAGGATCACAGCGTTGGCCAGAATCCAACCCTGTGTCATCGATCGATCGGCCCGGCACCGGAGGGCCGGACCGATCTCGACATTCAACCCCGGCCCGAGCTGCGCTCGGAGCCTGAGCGGCCATGATCCTCGGCGCGCGCGGGCCACGCTCGCGCCTCCACCTGTACGTCGCGATCGCGGCATGGGTCCTCGCCTTCGCGGTCATCATCGCGCTGGTCCTGACCGGCCACAAGGCGACTCGCTCGTACCAGGTGTACGAGGGCGCTGGCCGGCACTGGCTGCACGGTCAGCCGCTGTACGAGACCCACGACGTCGAGGGCTTCCAGTACTTCCCGCAGGCCGCGATCGTGATGGCGGCGTTCGCGTGGCTCGGCCAGCCCCTCGGCGGCGTGCTGTGGCGCACGCTATGGTGGACGATGTACGCGGTCGGGGTCTGGCGGGTGACCCGGCGGCTCGCGCCCGAGCGCGCCGAGCGGGGCTTCCTGCTCGCGTCGGCGCTCGCGATCTGGCCGGGCACGGGCGCGCTCGGCAACGGCCAGGCCAACCTCGCGGTCGCCGGCCTGCTCCTGCACGCCACCGTCGAGCTCGTCGACCGGCGCTGGTGGCGGGCGACCGCGGTGCTGGCGTTCGGCGTCGCGCTCAAGCCGCTGATGGCGGTGCCGCTGCTGCTGGCCGGGGCGCTCCACCGACCGATGCGCGGGCGCCTGGTGCTGGCGCTGGTGATCGTCGCGGGCGTGCCCTGGCTGGCCCAGCACCACGCCTACGTCAGCGCGCAGTACACGACCTGCCTGGCCAAGCTGCGGCTCGCTGAGCAGCCGCCTGGCCTGTACGAGGACCTGCGCGGCCTGATCGCGACCGTCGGCTGGCGCCTGCCCCACCCGATCTACGTGGTGGTCCGCGCGGTCGCCGCGCTCGCGACCCTCGGGCTGTGCTGGCGCGCCAAGGACCGGCTCCGCCCGGCCCACGCCGGCGTCGTGATCGCCGCGTGCGCCGCCACCTACCTCATGCTGTTCAACCCGCGCACGCAGTCGACGTCCTATGCGATCGCGACCGGACCGGCCGCGGCGCTGGCCGCGCTCCACCTGCTCGAGCGCCGGTGGTCGGCCGCGGCCCCGCTGCTCGCCGTCATCCTGGCCTGGATGATCAGCTATCACGACGTCGGCTTCGTCGAGTTCTGGCTCAAGCCGCTGGGCAGCGTGGTCCTGGCCAGCGCGCTGATCGTGACCGTGCAGCGACCGCCCGCGCCGTGGCGCGCACCGTCACCATCACCTGCCGCGGGCCCGCGTGAACTGGAGACTCCATGATCCCTCGACCAACGCGCGTTGGGTGTCCTATGGTCCGGTCGACCATCGCGTCCGGTTCCACTCGGGTTCACATACGAGCAATGCTTCCACGGCACGATGGAGGGCACCGACGGCGGCGCGACGCCGATCACCAAGGCGCTCGCGCTCGCCGATGACGGCAAGCTGTCGCTGCGCGAGGCGCTGTGCATCGCCAACACCCAGCCCGGGCCCAGCCTCGTCGTGCTGCCCGCTGGTATCACGATCACGTTCATGCAGCCCGACAACCACTGGTACGGACCGAACGCGTTGCCGGTGATCCACTCCGACATCACCATCTCGGGACACGGCTCCACGCTCACGCACCTGGGCGCGACGCCCTCGCGCTTTTTTTACGTGGCCGGTCCGTTCCATCACTTCCCCGGCGGCGACGCCGCAGGCCCCGCGACGCCGGGCGCGCTCACCCTCGAGAACCTCACGCTCCAGGCCGGCTATGTCGCGGGTGGCGACGCGATCCGCGGCGGCGGCGGCATGGGCGCGGGCGGCGCCATCTACAACCAGGGCACACTCACGCTGATGAGCGTCACGTCGACGCTGAACGTCGCCATCGGCGGCGGCTCGCAGGGCACCGGCCAGGGCGGCGGTGGCATGGGGCAGACCGGCGGCAGCGACGGCACGGGTGGCGGCTTCGGCGGCCGCTTCGGGCTCGCGAATGGCGGCGCCGGCCAGAACGGACCGACCGCGCCCAGCGGGGCCTTCATCCCGGGTGGGCTGGGCGGAGTTGCGCTGATGTCGCCGTGGGGGACCAGCGCCAGCAGTGGCGCCTCGGGCGGCGTCTCGGCAGTCGGGAGCTCCATCTCGGGCGCGGGCGGGGCCGGCGGCCAGGGCAGCGCGTTCAAGCTCGTGGCCGGCAACCTGCTCGACGGAGCCGCGCGCGGTCAGCCGGGCGGCACCGGCGGCACCGGCCAGTACGGCGGGGCTGGTGGCGGCGCGGGCGGCGCCT
>JAYVSF010000877.1:0-3409 GCA_043775605.1 Myxococcales bacterium | reverse complement strand
CAGCAGGAGATCGTCGGCGACGATGAAGATCAAGGCGGCGTAGGTCATCACCGTGATCAGGTTCAACCGGGTGAAGGTCAGGAACTGCGCGGTCAGGAGCTGCGTCGAGTGGCGCAGGCGGGCGAAGGTCGGGAACGCGACGTCGATGACGACGTTGGCGATCACCCGCACCGGCTCGAGCGCGATCTCGTAGGCCATGCGGTACAGGCCGAGCGCGGCGTCGCCGAAGAAGTAGCCGACCACCGGGTAGTCGACGTTGGTGTAGAAGTAGTAGAGGATCTGGCTGCCCGACGAGCGCAGGCCGAACGACGCGTAGTCGCGGACGTCGCGCAGCTTGAGCACGAACCGCGGCTTCCACGGGTGGACGAGCTGACAGCCGACGCCGCTGACGAACACCCGGCACAGCGGCCCGGCGACGAACGCCCAGATCCCGAAGCCGGCCCAGGCGAAGCCGATCTTGCCGGCGAACTCGGCGAGGTTGGCGACGATGCGGATGATCGACAGCTCCTTGAACCGCATCTCGCGCCGCATCAGCGCCATCGGGATGAAGTAGATGTTCTGCCACAGCAGCTTGGTGCCGTAGATGATGAGCATCTGGCCGACGACGGCGTGGCCGAAGAACTCGGTGGCGGCGACCGGCGCGACCAGCACCAGCACCAGGAACAGCGCCGCCGCCATGATCAGGTTGAGCCAGAACACCGACGAGATCTTGTCGCGGTCGGTGGAGTCGCGCTGGATCACCGCGCCCGACAGGCCCATGTCGGTGGCCATGTCGAGGATCGGGAACAGCCACACCGCCTTGGTCGCGATGCCGTACTGCTCTGACGGGATCCACAGCCCGAGCATGAGCAAGAGCGCGATGAAGTCGAGGACCCCGACCATCGAGCTGGCCGCGCCGATCCAGGCCAGGCCGCGACCGACCTTCTTGTGCGAGAGCGCTACGTCGGACATCCCGGCCGGACGAGCATACATGGGCCGTCAAGACCCGCGCTCGCGCGACCCGAATCTGTCGCTACATCGACGGCGTGACGCCCAGCTCGGTCAGGATGTTGTCCGCCTGATCGATCGCGTCCCCCAGCGAGCGTCAGCGAGCGATCAACAGTGACGCTGGGGGTGCGGGGTCACAGGCATCGCGCGGGGTCTGTCGCTACATCGACGGCGTGACGCCCAGCTCGGTCAGGACGTTGTCCGCCTGATCGATCGCGTCCATGTACCAGAGCATGTAGCGGACGTCGACGATGATGGTCCGGGTGGTGGTCGGGTTGAAGACCACGTCCGAGGCCACGCCCTCGATGTTGCCGTCGAACGCCAGGCCGACCAGCTCGCCGTCGCCGTCGAGCGCGGGCGAGCCGGAGTTGCCGCCGGTGATGTCGAGGTCGGCGATGAAGTCGACCGGGACCTGGCCCAGGTCGGGCGCCGCGTAGGGCCCCCACTTCCTGGCCTTGATCGCGTCGAGTTCGGCCTGGGGCGCGTCGAACGGCTCGACGCCGGTATTCTTGGCCAGGATCTCGGTGACGGTGGTGAACGGCTTGCCGTCGGGGGTGAACGGCCGGACCGTGCCGTAGGTGACGCGCAGCGTGCTGTTGGCGTCGGGCGGCAGGTTGCCACCCAGGGCCTGGCGCATGGCGTCGGCGTACTGGTTGCCGAGCAGGATCAGCTCGCCGCCGTCGTGGTCGGCCTTGGCCTCCTTGGTCTTGACCGTCGGCCACAGCGCCACCGCCAGCTTGATGACCGGGTCCTTGCTGGCCTTGAGCTGCTTGGGGGTCGCGTTCTTGAGCAGGTCGAGCCGGACCTTCTCGTCCGCGAGCTTGGTGCCGGCGTAGAGCGCGTCGAGCGCCTTGTCGATCATCGCGGCGTCGACCGTGGCGCCCTTCTTGGCGCCGACGAAGGTCGCCAGCCACGGCCGGTCGCCGGCCGGCAGGTCGAGATCGCGGACCAGGGCCAGGCGCAGGGTGGCGCGGTCGATCACCGCGTCGAACTGGCGGGCGAACTGCTTCTGGCTGGCTTCGCGGCGCGGCATGTCGCGCACCTGGTAGCCCGGCTTGCGCGTGGCATCGGGCTTGGTCCGCTCCTCGGCCAGGCGGACGAACGTCACCGCGTTGGCGAGCAGGCCGGAGGCCCCGACCGTCTGGCCGAAGTCGAAGTCGGCGCGCGCGGTCTTGTGGATCTCGAGGTTCATCGCGTCGAGCGTGGCGATCGCGGCGGACTGGACCTCGTGACCGGGCTGCGCGGCCCAGGCCCGGGCCTGATCGTCGATGGCCTTCTTCTGGGCCATCATGTCGCCCTTCTGCAGGCCGGCCAGCACGCCCTGGAACTTCTCGAGCCCGTTCTGGACCCCCTGCTTCTGCACGCCGGCCTTGAGCTTGGTGTCGGCCGGCACCTCGGTCTTGCCGGTGACCATCGCGTCGACGAGGTCGTAGCGCTGCTGCAGGTAGGCGATGGTGTACGGGTAGCTCCAGTCGACGTCGAACTGGACCTCGGCGAAGGTGGTGATGCGGGAGGTCCGGCCCGGATAGCCGGTCACCATCACGTAGTCGAACTGCTTGAGGCCGTCGCGATCGACCTTGAGGAAGGCCTTGGGCTGGTACGGGACGTTGTCGGGCGACGGATCGGCGACCTTGCCGTCCTTGCCGACGTAGGCCCGGTAGAACGACCAGTCGCCGGTGTGGCGCGGCCAGGCCCAGTTGTCGATCTCGCCGCCGTAGTCGCCGACCGAGCGCGGCGGGACGTAGACCACGCGGACGTCGCGGATCTCGAGGTACTCGATGAGCTGGTACTCGGCGCCGCGGTAGAAGCTGCGGACGTCGCAGCGGATGCCGGGCCGGTCCTTCTCGCAGGCGGCGGTCGCGGCGTTCTGCCGCTTCTCGACCTCCTTGGTGCGCAGGACGGGATCCTTGATCGCGTCGAGGCCGTCGCGCATCTGAGCGGTGATGTCGGTGAAGGCCTGGGCCACCGACACCTTCTGGGCCGGGCCGGCCGGCAGCTCGTCGGCCTTGGTCTTGGCCAGGAAGCCGGTCTCGACGTAGTTCTTGTCGGGCGTCGAGTTGATCTGCAACGAGCCCTGCACGCAGTGGTGGTTGGTGACCACCAGGCCGTCGGGCGAGACGAACGAGCCGGTGCAGCCGCCGAGCGACACCACCGCGTTGAGCGGCGCGGCCAGCGGATCCGACAGCGCGGCCGCCGAGATCTTCACGCCCATGCTGGCGAGCAGCGCGGCGTGGGGCGGCTGTGCCATCTGCCGCGGCATCCACATGCCGCCCGGGTTGCGAAAGGCCTTGCGGGCCTCGCGCGCGGGGTCTTGCGCGGCGGCCTGGCCGGCGAACGGATCGACGACCACGCCGGGGATCTCCGCGGTGTCGGAGCCGGGTCCGGGTAGGGCGACGGTGGGCGCCTTCTTGCCGCCGGGGCA
>JAYVSF010000876.1:0-1816 GCA_043775605.1 Myxococcales bacterium | reverse complement strand
GCCATCGCGTCGTAGCCCTTGCGCCGCAGTTGATCGCGGTGGTGGATGGCGGCGTCCTCGTCGAACCAGCCCAGGCCGGTGAAGCAGCCGGCGACCGGGAAGCACCAGCGCAGCGGCTTGAACGCCAGCGGGCTGGCGGCGCCGACGAACCACACCGTGGCCTCGGGCGGAACCTCGACGTAGGTCCGGTAGTTCTTGCCGGTGCGCAGGCCGAGCCGGCCGGCGAACTCGCGGATGCCGGCGATCTCGCCGAGCAGGACCCGGGTCCGGGCCGGGGTCTCGGGATCGGCGATGACGTCGTCGATCGGCCGGGCTCGGCGCAGCAGATCGAGCTGACCGTGGACCGCCTGGGCCAGGTAGGTCGGCATCAGGCAGGCGCCGGCGCCGACCGCGAGGGTCGCGGCCAGGGCGAGCGGCAGTGCGCCTGGTCGCCTCAACGCACGGCCCCGGCGATGGCGGCGGCCAGCGGCGCGCCGTCGGTGCCGTCGAGCGTGCCGGCCCGCCACACCAGGCCGAGGCCGGCGCCGCCGTGATCGTGGTCGTAGCGCGGGATCACGTGGACGTGGACGTGATGCACCGCCTGGTGGGCCAGGGTGCCGTTGTTCTGCAGCACGTTGAACGCGGTCGCGCCGGTCGCCGCCAGCACCGCGCGGGCGATGCGCGGCAGGACCCGGCCGAGCGCCGCCGCGGCGTCGTCCGACAGCGCGTCGAGGGTCGCGGCCGGCTCCTTCGGGATCACCAGGGTGTGGCCGCGGGCCAGCGGGAACACGTCGAGGAACGCGAGGACGTGATCGTCCTCGTAGACCTTGTGGCAGGGGATCTCGCCCCGCAGGATCTTGGCGAACACGGTCTCGGCCATGGCCGCGGACTGTACCGCGATCTTCTACGCGTACATGTAAACGACGAACCCGACGGGGATCAGGAGGCCGGTACCGACAAACCACTTGCCGCGACCGGCGAGGCCGCGGTCACCCTTCATCATGAGCGAGCCGGTGACGGCCAGGAACATGAGGGCGACCGCGAACAGATCGGCGACGTAGGTCCACACGCCCTTGAGCGTGTTGAGGTGCAGCGCGTTGACCTCGAACAGCACCGCGCGGCGGGTGATGGTCTTGAGCTGGCCCTGGCCGGTGGTGGTGTCGAGCCGGGCCTCCTGGCCCTGGTCGAGGAACACCCGCAGGTCGGTGGTGGTCTCGAGGAAGTGGCCGCGCACCGCCCGCGGATCGAGGCGCAGCCGGTCGATCACGAACCGGGCCTGCTCGTCGGGCGTGCCGGGCGGCACCGGGCCGAGGTCGAACGACGCTTCGCTGAAGCGGTAGTTCGGGTTCCAGGCGCCCATGTGGTTCACCGCCAGGCCCGACAGCCCGTAGGCCAGGGTCAGCGCGACCGCGACGTAGCCGACGTCGCGGTGCAGCGCCCGGAACCACTTGCGCCAGGCCATCGCCAGATCGAGAACGCTAGATGTGGTCGCGCAGGATCGCGCCGGTGCCGTCGAGCTTGACCACCGTGATCGGCGCGGTGACGGTGGCCGGGTCGAAGGTCTTGCCGGTCTCCTCGGCCTCGTACTTGGCGTACTCGACCGAGTCCTCGAGCGACATCTCGTTGACCGAGACTACGCCCTCGGCGGTGGCGTACTTGCCCTTGGCGTCGAGCGGGAAGGTCATCTGGCCGTCGACGACCTTGAACTTGAGCTTGTCGCCGGGCGCGGCGCCAGCGAGGTCCATCCAGCAGCCCCGGCGCGGACAGACATCGACGACCATGCCCTCGACCTTCACCGACTTGCCGGCGAAGGCCTTGGGGTCGGCGAGGATGGTCC
>JAYVSF010000875.1:0-2259 GCA_043775605.1 Myxococcales bacterium | reverse complement strand
CGTTGGACGAGATGATGCGGGCGCGGGCCTGCTTGTCCTTCTTGACCGACAAGATCTGGACCTCGCCGAGCACGCGGACGTAGGAGCCGACCTTGGACTTCTTGGTCGGGTGGTTGACCTGCTCGTCCTCGGCGTAGACCGAGAACCGGCTGCCGATCGCCGGCACCTTGTCGTCGGCGTACGACACGAACACGTCGTCGCCCTCGGCCAGGAGCTCCTTGTCCTCGACCGCGCCGGTGACGATCATCGAGGCGTCGAGATCCTCCTGGTCGACGAACGCGACCTGCTTCAACCGGGCCTCGACCTGGGCGCCGGGCACCACGACGTCGTCGACGACGGCCGGGGTCGGCGGCGGCGCGGCGTCGGGCTCGAGCTCGGGATCGACCACCGGCACCGCGACGATGAAGCCCTTGGGCAGCAGCCGGACCAGATCGCCCGGGTAGATCCAGTGCGGGTTGGTGATCTGGCCGTTGTACGACCACACCTTGGGCCACTGCCACGGATCGTTGAAGTAGTACCAGCAGATGTCCCAGAGGGTGTCGCCGCGCCGGACCACGTGCAGCTCGGGCGTCGGGCCGGTGTGGATGACCACCGGCTCCTCGTCGCTCTGGGCCGGCGCGTCGTAGTGATACGAGCCGGGCACATCGGCGGGGCCCGACGGCTTGCCCGCAGGCGCGGTGGCGCCGCCCGTGGGCGGGGACGCGGGCATCGGCTGGGCGCCGACGGCCGCGAGCGGCGCGGCCACGAGCGACAGTGTCAACGCTCCGGACACGAGGGGGTGGGTGCGTGCGATCACGGCAGCGTCTCCAGTCGAGCGGCGGCCAGCCCGGCCGGCGGCGAGCCAGGATAGAGGTTGACGACCTGGTCGAGCGCGGCCCGCGCCTTGGCCGACTCGCCGAGGGCCTGGTAGGCGAAGCCGACCTTGAGCAGCGCGTCGGCGACCTTGTTGCCGCGCGGGTACGCGGTCACGGTCGCGCGGAACTCGGCGAGCGCGCGGCCGAAGTCCTTCTGATCGTAGTAGGCCTCGCCCAGCCAGTACTGGGCGTTGTCGGCCAGCTCGTGCTTCGGGAAGCGGGTGACGACGTCGCGCAAGGCGTCGATCGCGGCCTGGTACTCGCGGCTCTTGAGCGCCGCCAGGCCGCGGCGGTAGAGCGCGGCTGCCTGATCGGCGGCGTCGGCGTCGAGGGCGGGCGTGGGCATGGGCGTGGGGCGGATCCGGGGCGCGATCGGCGGGGTCGGCACCGGCGCGACCCGACGCGGCGGCGTGGTCGGCAGATCGTGGACCTCGACCCCGGCCTCGAGCTCGGTCGAGGTCGGCAGGTCGTCGAGATCGGGCCCGGGTGGCGGCGCCCGGCGTGGGCGCGCGCGTGGCGCCGGCGGCGGGTCGATGAGCGCGGCGTCGTCGATCTCGACCGGCGGCCGGTTGGCCTCGTCGACGTAGACGATCTGGCTGCCGTCGTCGGCGACGCCGACTAGCTGGCCGTTCTCGGGCACGTCGTCGGGCGACAGCACCTCGACCGGCAGGGTCGGCACGCGCGACGTCGCGCTCGGGTGCAGGCTGGCGGTGTCGAGCTGATCCTTGAGCACCAGGACCTGGTTCTCGAGATCCTGGCGCTGGCGGCGCTCGGAGCGCAGCTCGGCGCGCAGGTGATCGACGTCGCCGGTCAGTGCGTGGTTGTCGGTGCGGAGCTGGGCCATCGGCCCGCCGCACCCCGGCGCGGCCGCGGTCACGAGCGCGCCCCCGAGGATGCGGACGACGAGACTCGCGGTGGAGGTGCGCACACGCCGATGGTAGGAGGGCCACCCAGGCGAGGCAATGTTTTGACCTTCACCCGCCCGCGCTTGTCGTCCACATCGCGAAGCGGTTATCGAAGCCCGGACGTCGCCGGGCCCGCGCTACCTGCGCAGGCAGGCGGCGACGATGGCATCGGCGCCGCGGCCGAGCAGCGTCCTTGCAGCCCGGACCCCGAGGTCGGCGGCGTCAGCGACCGGGCCCTGCTCGCGCGACCGCAGGATGGTGACGCCGTCGGGCGTGCCGCACAGCGCGTCGAGGGTCAGGGTCTCGCCGTCGAGCGTGGCGTGGGCCGCGAGCGGGGTCTGGCAACTGCCGCCCATCGCCGCCAGGAACGATCGCTCGGCCGTGATCCGGTGAGCCTCGCGCGGGTCGTGCATCGCGGCGTGGCACCAGGCGAGGACCTCGGCGTCGTCGGCGCGGGTCTCGATACCGAGCACACCCTGGGCGACCGCCGGCAGGCAGAC
>JAYVSF010000874.1:0-19135 GCA_043775605.1 Myxococcales bacterium | reverse complement strand
CCCGCGCCACCCCCGCCAGCGCGACGATCCGCGCGGTGCCCGCGACGACGTCGACGGTGGTCTCGAGCACCAGCATCTCCTCGTCGGGATCGCGCAGCGCGCGCTGCACCGCCCGCGCCATCCGCGTGAACACCAGCTCGGCCGCCGCCAGGATCGTCTCCTCGCGATCGCCCCAGGCCAGCCGGCGCGCGATCGCGTCGTGCAAGGTCAGGTCGAGCCCGGCGGCGGTGTCGAGCCCCGCCGACAGCGAGCGGACCACCGCGTCGAAGATCGCCACCGCCGGCGAGTCCTCGCTGCCGCCCTCGACGATGTCGAGGACCTCGTCGCGCAGGATCGCGACCCGCTCGCCGAGGTCGCTCACCGGCGGTGCTCCTTGCCCGGACCGCGGCCGCCGCCCGGCGACGACGATGGTGCGGGCTCGGTCGGCGCCTCCTGGCTCATCCGCGCCGGCAGGTCCGGGTCGTACATGGTCGCGACGTGGCGCTCGAGCGCCGCGAGCTTCGCCTCGTTCTTGCCGACCTGCTCGCGCAGCCGCGCGGTCTCGCGGGCGACGTCGCGTAGGTCGACCGCGGCCGGCGCCACCGCCTCGATCACCAGGCCGGCGATCGCGGTAGCCAGCTGCTGGTAGGCGGTGACCACCCGCCGCATCGCCTGGACCCGGGCCGCCGCCGCGCCCGGCACCGCCCGCACCGCCGCCAGGTGCTCGCGCCGCCCGAGCTCGAGCGCGTCGAACAGCGGCGTCACCCCGGCCTCGTCGAGCGCGCGGACGTCCCACAGCTCGCGCGCGGCCAGCGCCGGATCGGCGGCGACGTCGGTGGCGACCGCGGTCCGGTGGGCGTGATCGAGGACCCGGGCGTAGAGCGCGCAATCGCCGCCGACCGGTCGACCCGCGGCCCGGCGCCGCGCGCCGTCGAGCACCAGGCCGACCTCGGGCGCCGCCGCCTCGATCGCCGGCTGGGCCCGCAGGTACGGCACGGTCGGGTGGTCGCCGAACCGCGCGGTCTCGGCCCGCTGGTGACGGGCGTGCTCGGCCTCGAGCTGGACCAGCTCGGCCTCGATCGCGCGCAGCTGCTCGGCCAGCACCCCGCCGACCGCGGTCTCGGCGGTCACGAACCCGCGCGCCACCGCGACCTCGAGCAGCCCCGCCAGCCGGGCGTCCTCGCCGCGCAGCTCGGTCAGCACGGCGTCGGCGGCGCGGGCCAGCCCGTCGAGCAGCTCGCGCAGGGCGCCCCACACCCCGCCCTGGCCCAGCCAGCCCCGGGCCAGGTTCTCGGCGAAGCTCCAGACGTTGACCCCGGTCGCCTTCTCGAGGTCGTGATAGATCGCGTCGGCGAAGTTGCCGGCGACCAGCGCGATGGCCTCGTCGGCCGACAGCACCGCGCACAGCGGCGAGCGATGGACGCCGTGGCCGCGGGCGGCGATCAGGAACCGATCGCGGCGCGCCCACCAGGTGCCAGCGCCGGTGGTCTTGAGCACCATCGTCGCCCGCGGCACCGCCGCCACCCCGGCGTCGATCACGATCGTCGTGACGTTGTCACCGCCGCCGCCGCGCAGCGCCGCCTCGATCAGATCGCGGACCACCTCGTGCGGCGCGTCGGTCGAGGCCGCGACGTGGTGGATGGCGTCGCCGGCGGCGTAGCCGTACAGGCCGTCGGAGCACAGCACCAGGCGATCGCCGGGCTGGAGGTCGACCTCGGCGACGTCGATCTGGGCCGAGGCCTTGGCCCCGAGGGTGCGCGACAGCACGTTCTTGTACGGGTGGCGCTCGGCCTCGTCGGCGGCCAGCGCCCCGCGCGCGATCAACTCGGCGACCACGGTGTGATCCTGGGTCAGCCGGTGCAGCCGGCCGTCGCGCCGCAGGTAGGCCCGGCTGTCGCCGACGTGGGCGATCGTGGCCCGGCGGCCGTCGATCAGGCAAGCGACCACCGTGGTGCCCATGCCGTGACGATCGCGCCGGCGCTGGGCCTCGCCGTGGACCGCGGCCGACGCGGCGTTGATCGCGGCCTCGAGCAGCGGCCGGGGCGCCAGCGCGCCGCGCCGGGCCCGCACGAACTCGTGGATGACGTCGCGCGCGCTGCTCGACGCGACGTCGCCGGCGTTGGCCCCGCCCATGCCGTCGAGCACCACGTACAGCCCGAGCTTGCCGTCAACGACGATCGCGTCCTCGTTAGCCTCGCGGACCGCGCCGCGATGGCTGTCGCCGGCGGCCCGGATCGACAGCCGGGTCGCGCGCTCGCTCATCGGCCCCTCGCCTGCGGCCACGGCGGCGATGTCAATCGGCCGGCTGCGGCGAGGAACGCCGACCCGGCCTGTACGGAAGTCGCTCGCTCGAAGGCTCGCTCGCTCATCGCCAGGCCTCGGTCGCCCGGCGCTGGGCCAGGCGGCGGGCCAGCTCGTCGGCGGTGACCTCGTTGACCAGGCGGGCGGTGATCCGCAGCGCGCGCGTGATCGCCAGCGGCAGCGCGGCGTCATCGGCGCGCGCGGCCCGGGCCTCGAGAATCGCGACGTCGCCGACCGCGACCAGCAGGCGCAGCGCCTGATCGGGCGCCAGGCCCTCGGCGCCGCGCAGGGCCACGAACGAGCGGACGAAGCCGCGGTGCAGGGCCTGATCGTCGGTCGCCATCAGGGTCTCCAGCCCGGTCAGGACCTTGGCGAACATCGCCCGCGCGGCGTCGGCCGACCAGCGCGCGATCGCGTGGTCGAAGCTGGCGCGGACGTCGACCAGCCGGGCCAGGATCGCCGGCCGCAGCAGCTCGAAGGCGGCGACGTTCCCGGGGACGACGGACACGGGCTTGATGCTACCAAGCTCGTGACGAGCGTGGTACCGTCGGTGCGGTCAAGGACACGATTGTGAAGGGGGGGCGCATCCTGGTGATCGACGACGAGCCCATGGTCCGCGAGGCCGTGGGCCGGATGCTCGTGGCCGAAGGCTACGCGGTCGACCACGCCAACGACGGCGCCTCGGCCCTCGCGCTGCTCGACGTCGACCCGCCCGACGTGATCCTCCTCGATCTTATGATGCCGGGCATGAACGGCCGCCAGTTCCTGACCGTGCTGCGCGACGACCGCGGCTCCGACGTCCCGGTGGTCGTGATGACCGCGGTCCACGGCCTGGGCCAGCGCGCGGTCGATCTCGGCGCCACCGATGTCGTCGAGAAGCCGTTCGACCTCGACGAGCTGCTCAACAAGGTCGCGCTCGCGGTGTTCCGCGGCCGCCGCCGGGCGGTGCCGTCGCGGTCGGTCCGCCACCTGGCGCTGCCGCAGCAGCCCGGGCCCGAGGAGCGGGTCATCGTCGTGATCGATCGCGATCTGGTCGCGCTGGCCCACATCGACGAGCTGCTCAGCCGCCACGGCTTCACGGTGGTGCCGGTGCCCGAGCTCAACGACGACGTCCGCCGGACCCTGCGGGCGCTGGGGCCGCGCGCGATCGTGCTCGGCCAGGGCGCCACCGCTGGCGACGAGCCGACCGCCGACGAGCTGCGGCTGGTCACCGGCCTGCGCGACGTCCCGATCCTGGCCTGGCGCCGCAGCGCCGAGCCGGCCAGCGAGCCCAGCCCGCTCGACGGCCCGGCCGACGTCACCCTGACCCGCCCCGCCGACGACGATCTGGTCCGCACCGTCGCGCTGATGAGCGGCCTGACCGCGGCCGAACCGTCCCGCCCGCGGTCGTGAACCGCCCGGCGGCTCCGGTGCTACCCTGACCGGCGCATGCTCGACCGCTCCGTGTTCGCCGCCCGCCGCCGTGCCTACCTCGACGCGCTCGGCCCCGACGCCGTGGCCGTGGTCCACTCGCTGCCCGAGCGGCTGCGCAACGGCGACGCCCACTACCACTTCCGCCAGCACTCCGACGTCCACTACCTGACCGGCTTCGGCGAACCCGACGCCACCGTGGTGCTGCGGCCGGGCGCCGCCGGCGAGGAGGTCGTGATGTTCGTCCGACCCCGCGATCCGGAGATGGAGACCTGGAACGGTCGCCGGGCCGGGCTCGACGGGGTCAAGGCCGAGCACGGCGCCGACGTCGCCTACCCCCACACCGAGCTCGCGCAGCGCCTGCCGGACCTGCTCGCCAACCGCGACCACCTGCACTACGAGCTCGGCTTCGATCGCGACATGGATCTGCTGATCGCCAGCACCATCGCCCGCCTGCGCAAGAGCGAGAAGCGCGGCAAGCGCCCGCCGCGCGCGGTGATCGATACCCGCGGCACGCTGCACGAGCTGCGCCTGCACAAGTCGGCCGAGGAGGTCGCGCTCCTGCGCCGGGCCGCGGCGATCTCGACCGACGCCCACGTCGCCGCCATGCGCCTGGGCCGACCGGGCCGCCACGAGTACGAGCTCGAGGCCACCATCAACTACGCCTTCCGCAGCCAGGGCGGCATGGGCCCGGGCTACGGCACGATCGTCGGCGCCGGTGTCAACGCGACCATCCTCCACTACGTCGACAACGCCTGCGCCCTGGCCGATGGCGACCTGGTCCTGATCGACGCCGGCTGCGAGGTCGACCACTACACCGCCGACATCACCCGGACCTGGCCGGCGTCGGGCCGGTTCAGCGGACCGCAGCGCGCGGTCTACCAGCTCGTGCTCGACGTCCAGAAGGCGGCCATCGCGATGGCCCGGCCCGGCGTCGCGCTCGACGATCTCCACCAGCACTGCGTGCGCGCGCTGACCGCGGGCATGATCGAGCTCGGGCTGCTGGCCGGCCCGGTCGAGGCCCGGATCGAGGACCTGACCTACAAGAAGTTCTACATGCACGGCACCTCGCACTGGCTGGGCATGGACGTCCACGATGTCGGCGCCTACACCACCGGCGGCAAGCCGCGGGTCCTCGCGCCCGGCATGGTCATCACCGTCGAGCCCGGTCTCTACATCGCCGCCGACGCGCCCGACGTCCCCGCCGAGCTGCGCGGGATCGGCGTCCGCATCGAGGACGATCTGCTGATCACCGCCGACGGCCACGACAACCTGACCGCGGCGTGCCCGAAGGAGCTCGACGAGCTCGAGGCGATCTGCTCGGCCTGATCAGGCGGTCTTGCGGTAGATCGACGTGAAGCCGGCGAGGTAGGTCGCGCCGGCCGCCTGCTTCTCTTGATAGACCGCCAGGTAGCGATAGTTCGCGACGTCGAGCAGCGGCGACGTGGCCTCGCCGCCGAGGAGGCCGGCCAGCACGCGGTCGAGCAGCGCCTCGCCGGTGTGGTCGGCGAGGTGGTCGCGGGCCGCGCCCTCGACCCGCAGCTCCATCTGCACCGGCAGCGCCGAGGTGAGCTCCCAGGACTGCAGGCCCTCGCGATCGATCGACTCGAACGTGTAGCCGACCAGATGCGCGCGATCGATGCGCCGGAACGTCCAGTAGTCGAACCAGACCACCAGCGTGACCTCGCGGTTGCCGGTGTCCGGCACGACCAGGCGCACCCGCTCGAGCGTGCCGTCGATGACGGTCCCGCCCGCCCGATCCTGGAGCTGAACCGGCTGGTCGACGCGGCGGTCGAGGAAGGATCCCGACATGGCGGCTACGCCCCGCCGGGCAGGTGCTCCTTGACCTCACGCGTGATGCTGATGAACGTGCCGACGCCCGCGCTGGCCTCGACCTTGCCGATCTTGCCAGCGTCCATGTCGCCGCCGATCGTGTTGCCGAGGAAGAGCTTGGCGTCGACCTTGGCGTCCTTCCAGGGCTTGTCGCCCTCGCGCTCGATCTCGAGCGAGATCTTGTACGACTTCTTGAGCACCTTGAGGTTCTCGTTGCCGATGACGCCGGCGCCGCTGGCCAGGCCCGCGACCACCGCGTTGACCAGGGTCGCGCCGTCGGGCGCCGTCACGGCCTTGCCGACCGCGGTGCCGAGCCCGGCGGCGGCGATCAGCTTGAGGATGCCGCCGACCGACACGATCTTGGCCTTGTCGAAGTCGAAGGTGTTCTCGGCCGCGAACCCGCCCTCGAACGACAGCACGTTGCGGCCACCGCCAAACACGTAGCCGATCTTGCCCTCGGTCTCGCCCTTCTTGAGGTGCGCCTCGATGGCGAACTCGTTGCGACGCTTCTCGTCCGAGACCTTCTCGCCGTCCTCGCTCGAGATGCCGTGGACCGCCTTGGCCGACGCGCCGCCTGCCAGCC
Source organism: Myxococcales bacterium (assembly GCA_043775605.1). GTDB lineage: Bacteria > Myxococcota_A > Polyangia > Haliangiales > Haliangiaceae > UBA2376. Next base: position 13,029 of record JAYVSF010000874.1, on the reverse strand, counting down.
CCTTGCCGTCGGTCCCGCCGCCGACGTCGCCGCTGACGCCGATCGCGATCGAGACCTCGTACCCACCCTTGTGCGCGCCGAAGAACGCCTTGAGGTCGGCGAGCATCTGCTTCGCCGGGTCCTGGACCCGGGCCGGCACCTTCGGGCTGCTCGCGAGCACGCCGAGCGCAGTGAACATGTCGGCGTCGAAGATCTCCTTGCCCAGCGCCCACTCGCCCGCGTAGGCCGCCATCGGGCTGGCCAGGGTCGCGACGTTGCGGACGTTCATCATGCGGAGCGCGTCGTAGAGGACGCCCTTCACCGCCGCGCCCAGGGCCTCGAGCATCCCGCCGTCCTTGGCCTTGAGCTTGATCTTGCCCTCGCCGAAGACCTGGACGTCGGCCTTGAAGATCTTGAGATCGATGCCCCACGTCACGCCGACGTGCAGGCTGACCTCGAGCTCGTTGCCCTCCTTGCTGGTGAGGTACTTGCCCTCGCCCTCGATCTTGAGCGCGCCGCCGCCGAGCTGCGGGATGGGCGGCGTCGTGACCCCGACCTTGGCCTCGGCGTACTTGCCCATGTCGCCGGAGATGCCGGTCTTGGCCTTGAGCCCCTCGATGTAGCTCTTGAGGCCGAAGGTGTCGGAGCCGCCCTCGGCCGCGGGCGCGACCGCGGGATCGCCGGCCTTGCGCTGGATGGCGCCGCCGCCGAGGGATCCCGAACCCATCACACCGCCGACCGGCTCGCCCCGCGCGGCGAGGTCACCGGCGCGGTCGGCCTCGGCCTCGAGCGCGTGGTCGACGACGATCGGCGCGCCCTTGCCCTGCGGGCTCGACACCCGGCCCGTCTGCTGCTGGACGACGTGGGTCAGCTCGTGACCGATCAGCGCGTCGCCCGACTGCGTGCCGGGGTTGTACTGACCAGGCGCGAAGTGGAGGTCGCGACCCTGCGCGTAGGCGACGGCGCCCATCTGGGTCGCCTCGGGCCCCTCGTGCACGCGGACTCCCGAGAAGTCCGCCCCGAACGACGTCTCCATCTTCGCCTGCACGGCCGTGGGCAACGGGCTGCCCGGGCCCGCGGGCGCCGGAGCCGCGCCGCCGGGCGCCTCCGCGCCGGACGCCTGCCGCTGGATCGCGGGCAGGTGCAGCCCGAACGGGTCGTCGACGGGCCCGGCGCTCTGCTCGACCGGCGCCGGGGTCGTGGCGGCGGGGAGGCCCACCTTGCGCTGCAGCGGGAGCGCGCCGGACCGGCTCTGCTTGCCGGGATCGACGGCGGCCGCGCGGGTGCTGGTGTCGTCGTCGGAACGCGATTGAGAGTCGCGGGTAAGGGACATGGTGGCTCCTCGCGCCGGCCCGGTGTCCTGGGTGGACGGGCCGCCAGCGCGTCAACCCAGAGCGTACAGCAAGAAGGCGACGACCGGGGCACGATCTGGGGCTGCCACGGCCCCACCGCGGCGCGGCACCGCGGCGCCTACCGGTCGTCCTTGCGGGCGACCTGCGGGTGGCGAATGTCCTTGCCCTCGACCTGGAAGATCACCATCTCGGCCAGGTTGGTGCCGTGGTCGCCGATCCGCTCGAGGAACTTGGCGCAGGCCTGCAGGTGGATGCCGCGATCGACGAAGTCGCGGTCGCGCATCATCTCGGCCTGCAGCTCGAGGGTCAGCTCGCGGTAGGCGGCGTCGACGATCGTGTCGCGGGCGAACACCGAGCGGGCCTTGTCGACATCGGCGGCGACGAACGCGTCGATCGCGTCGCGGATCATCTGCTGGCCGACCGCGCTCATCCGGGTCAAGCGCTCGATCGCCGACGGCGGCGGCGGCGCGGCCATCGCCACCACCCGCTCGCCGATGTTGACCGCGAGGTCGCCGATCCGCTCGAGGTCGGTGACCATCTTCATCGCCAGGGTGATCATCCGCAGATCCGACGCCATCGGCTGCCGGCGGGCGAGGATGATCAGGCACAGCTCGTCGGTCTCGATCTCGAGCCCGTTGACCGCGCCGTCGGCGGCGATGGTGGCGCGGGCCTTGTCGAGGTCGGCGTCGATCATGGCCGCGGTCGCCGCCGCGATCATCTGCTCGACCAGCCCGGCCATCCGCAGGAGCTTGTCCTTGAGCTCGCGCAGCTCGGCCTCGTACTCGCGGTCGGTGTGGGTCCTGGCCATCGCGCGCGGAGCATAGCGCGACGCTCCCGGGGATTCCCGCGCCGGCCCAAATGATGTACCGAGTGGGCCCATGATGCTCACCGGCAAGCAACGCCGCCACCTCCGCGCCCTCGGCCACGCCCTGGCCCCGGTCGCCATGATCGGCAAAGGCGGCCTCACCGAAGCCTTCGTCGACGGGCTCGACCAGGCCCTGCACACCCACGAGCTGGTCAAGCTGAAGCTGCTCGACACCGCCGCCCTCGATCGCCACGAGGCCGCGGCCGAGCTGGCGCGCCGGACCCAGTCCGAGGTCGCCCAGGTCCTGGGCGGCACCATCCTGCTCTACCGCCCCGACGCCGACGAGCCGCGCATCAAGCTGCCGCGCGCGAAGGCCTAGAGGTTCGCCCGGCGCCAGCGCGCTGACGTCACCACCTGTCGCAGCGCCGTCACCGCGCCGTCACGTGGTCTGTGCTACCCCGTTCTCATGCTCGGCTTGATCCTGCTCGTCGAGGACGAGGTCGACCTCGCCACGACCCTCGAATACAGCCTGACCCGCGAGGGCTATCAGGTGCGCGTGGCCCACACCGGCAAGGCCGGGCTGGAGGCCGCCCAGCTCGAACCGGTGCCCGATCTGGTGGTGCTCGATCTCATGCTGCCCGATCTGTCGGGCACCGAGGTCTGCCGCCGGCTGCGCGAGCACGAGCGGACCCGTGACCTGCCGGTGCTGATGTGTACGGCCAAGGGCAGCGAGCTCGACCGGGTGGTCGGCTTCGAGGTCGGCGCCGACGACTACGTGGTCAAGCCCTACAGCGTGCGCGAGCTGATCCTGCGGATCCGCGCGCTGCTCCGCCGCAGCCAGCGGACCGAGACCGCCGGCGAGCCGGTGCGGTTCGGCCGGCTGCGGCTCGATCGCGACGCCCACCGGGCCTGGGTCGACGACGTCGAGCTGTCGCTGACCGCGCTCGAGTTCCGGCTGCTGTCGGCGTTCATGGCCAGGAAGGGCCGGGTCCAGACCCGCGACTCGCTGCTCAGCGACGTCTGGGGCATCGAGGCCGACGTCACCACCCGCACCGTCGACACCCACGTCAAGCGGCTGCGCGAGAAGCTGGGCGCCGCGGGCGCCTACATCGAGACCCTGCGCGGGGTCGGCTACCGGTTCCGCGATCAGCCCGACGAGCCGTGAACCTGGCATCCTCGGCAGGGCGATGAACCTCGGCCTCGGCTCCCGCCTGCTCCTGACCGCGCTGGCGCTGGTGGTGGTGCTCGAACTGATCGCGGCGATCGCGCTGCGGGCGTCCTTGCACCACACCGTCGAAGCCCAGGTCATCGCCGAGCTCGATCGCCACGCCGCCGCCACCCGGGCGACGGTGATCGACCTGCCCGGGCTCGACGGCCCGGCCGGCCAGAAGGTGGTGGCGCGGCTCGCCGCGGCGACCGCGACCGAGATCGTCATCGTCCGGGGCGACGGCACGATCCTGGCCAGCTCGACGACCGCGCCCCCGCCCGGCGACGTCCTGACCCGGCCCGAGATGGAGGCCGCGCTCGATCCCGTCCGTCGCCACGGCGTGGCCCGGCGCGGCGGCCGCATCCTGGTCGCGCTGCCGTTCCCCTACGGCGACGGCACGGCGGTGGTCCGGCTCGCGACCGGCGACGACGTGATCGCCGCGGCCCAGAGCGGGATCTACCGCCTGCTGGCGATCGGCGCGGTGATCGGCGTCCTCATCGCGATCGCGATGACCGCCATCACCACCAGCCTGGTCCGCCGCCAGGTCCGCCGGCTGGCCGACTCGGCCGGCCAGGTCGCGAGCGGCGGTGCCCGTCGGATCGCGCTCGACGGCGCCGGCGGCGAGCTGCACGAGCTGGGCACCACCTTCAACCAGGTCGCGGCCGACGGCGAGCGCGCGCTGACCGCGCTGGCCAGCGAGCGCGCGCTGCTGGCGTCGGTGCTCGACAGCCTCACCCAGGGCGTGCTCGCGGTCGACGGCGCCCAGCGGATCCGGCTGATCAACCCGGCGGCGCGGGCCTTGCTCGAGCTGCCCGGGTCGCCGATCGGCGAGGCCTTGATCGATCAGACCCGGATCCCGGCGCTGCTCGACGCGCTCGCGCCCGGTGGCGCCGGCGATCGCACCGCCGAGTTCTCGACCGCGGCCGGCACCCGGCTCCTGGCCCGGGTCGCGCCCCGACGCGGCGGCGACGGCCACATCCTGGTCCTCGAGGACGTCACCGCGATCCGCCGGCTCGAGACCATCCGTCGCGACTTCGTCGCCAACGCGTCGCACGAGCTGCGGACCCCGGTCAGCGTCATCCGCGCCAACGCCGAGACCCTGCTGGCCGGGGCCAAGGATGATCCGGCCATCGCCACCCGCCTGATCGACGGGCTCGGCCGCAACGCGCTGCGGCTGTCGCACCTGGTCGTCGACCTGCTCGACCTGTCGCGGATCGAGTCGGGCCAGCTCAAGCTCGAGCGAGCGCCGGTCGCGGTCGCGCCCGCGGTCGCCGAGGCCGTCGCCGCCGTCGAGGATCTGGCCACCCGGCGCAAGCTGAGCGTCGAGGTCGACCTCGACGACGACCTCGCGATCCGCGGCGACGCCAGCGCGCTCGATCAGATCATGGTCAACCTGGTCGACAACGCCGCCAAGTACACCACCGCCGGCGGCCACGTCTGGATCCGCGGCCGCCGCACCGACGGCCGGGTCCGGCTCGAGGTCGCCGACGACGGCCCCGGGGTCGCGCCCCACCAGCGCGAGCGCGTGTTCGAGCGCTTCTACCGGGTCGATCCGGGCCGCTCGCGCGAGGTCGGCGGCACCGGCCTCGGCCTCGCGATCGTCAAGCACCTGGTCGAGGCGATGGGCGGCAAGGTCGGCCTCGACGGCCACCAGCCGACCGGCGCGCTGTTCTGGGTCGAGCTGCCGACGGCCTGAGCGCGAGCACTCTCGGCCCTCGACGTAGTGGACGGGTGAACCGCGTGGCTGCGGCGCCCTGGCGCGTCGGCGATCGGTCAGGGTCGCCGACGCCGGACGGCGGGCGGCCCGGCCAGCGCCCGCTCCAGGGTCTCGGACAGCGCGCGGGCCGAGAACGGCTTCTGGACGAAGTGCTCGTCGGGGCCGAGGGCGGCGTGGTTCAGCGCCGCGTGCTCGGTGTAGCCCGACATGAAGACGACCCGGGTCTCGGGACGGTCGACGAGCACGCGTTCGCTCAGCGCGCGGCCGTTCATCCCCGGCATGACGAGATCGGTGAGCAGGAGATCGATCGGCCCGCCGTGGTCGCGGACGAGGTCGAGCGCGGCCGCCCCCCTGGCCGCCTCGAGCAGCGTGTAGCCCCAGCTGGTCAGGTGGCGGCGCAGGATCTGGCGGAGCTGCGGATCGTCCTCGACCACGAGCACGGTGCCGGTGCCACGCGGCGGCACGAAGCGAGGCTTCGCCGCCGTCGTCACCGGCGCGTCGATGCGTGGCCAGTAGATCCGGAACGTCGCCCCGTGGCCTGGCTCGGAGTACACGCTGATCCCGCCCTGGCTGCCCTTGACGATGCCGAACACCGTCGCCAGACCGAGGCCGGTGCCCTTGTCGACGTCCTTGGTCGTGAAGAACGGCTCGAAGATGCGGACCCGCACCTCCTCGGTCATGCCGCAGCCGGTGTCGCTGACCGCCAGCACCACATAGTCGCCGGCCGCGACCCCGATCTGGAGGCCGTGGGCCTCATCGACCGCGGAGTTGCAGGTCTCGAGCAGCAAGCGGCCGCCGCCGGGCATCGCGTCACGGGCGTTGACGACCAGGTTCATCAGGATCTGCTCGACCTCGCCCGGATCCGCCTCGATCGTGCCGAGATCCGGCGCGATCATGGCCGCCATCGTCACGTCCTCGCCGACGATCCGGGTCAGCATCGCCTCGATCCGGGTCACGATCGAGTTGAGCGCGACCGGCTCCGGCTGCCGCCGCTGCTTGCGGCTGAACGTGAGCAGCTGGCGGGTGAGGCCAGCCGCCCGCTCGGCCGCGTTGTTGATCTCGGTGATCCCGGCCGCAGCGTCGTGGTCCTCGCCAAGCTCGGCGAGCGCGAACTCGGCGTTGGCGAGGATGACCGCGAGGAGGTTGTTGAAGTCGTGGGCCACGCCGCCGGCCAGGCGGCCGATGGCCTCCATCTTCTGGGCCTGCCGCAGGTCCTCCTCGACGCGGCGCGACTGGGTCATGTCGAGCGCGACGCCTAGCAGCCGGTGCCGGCCGTCGAACGCGAGGGCGTGGAGCGTCACGTCCATCTCGAGCACGCTGCCGTTCTTGCGCCGGTGCCGGCCGAGCCCGGGGTGCACGGTGGTGCCGGCCGCGGTCCCAGCGATCATGAGCGCGAGCGGCGCGCCGTCGTCCGCGGCCTCGAGGTCGGTCGCCCGCATCGCGAGGAACTCGTCGCGGTCGTAGCCATAGGTGCGGGTCATCGCCTCGTTGACATCGACGAACTGCAGGGTCTCGGCGTCGACGACCCACATTGGCAGCGGGTTGCCGTCGAACAGCAGGCGGTGCCGCTCGTTGGACTGGCGGACGACCGCGAACTCCTGCTCGGCCCGCCGGCGGACCTCCTGATACAGCTCCTGCATCTCCTGGGAGGAGATGTCCATCGCGCGCTCGATCGTGTAGCGGTCCTGGTCCGCGTCCCGGTAGGTCCGGGCCACCAGCGCGAGCAACGCGCGCCAGGCCTCGGGCGACGGCACCGCATCGGCCGACGCGCCGACGTTCCGGAGCAGCCGATCGAGCAGCGGGTGGGACGGCTGGGTCATCTCATTCAGCTTCGCTCAGCAGGGTGAGGGTCATCGTCTGATTGTGGAGCTCGCACCGGCCGGTGGCGTGCGGTGAGATCTCGCCGTAGGAGTAGAAGCCGATCTGCGTGGCGCTGGGTGCGAGCGTCTCGATCACCGCCTCGGTCTCCTCCTCGATGCGTTCGCCGAGCACCAGCCGGCGCCCGACGCAGCTGATCGCGATCGCCAGGGTGGCGCCCTGGTGTTGACTCATCGCCGCCCGGCCGGCCTCGTGCGCGCCGAAGATCAGGCGATCGAAGTTGGCGCGCATCAGCCGGGCGTAGTGCCCGATCGGGATGTCGCCGGCGAAGACCATCGACTGGGTCGCCTCGTCGACCGACAGCACGGTGCGGACGACGCGGTTGGTGTCGTCCTTGGCACGGACCGCGAGCGGGAACAGGAGGGCCGCGCTCGGCAACTCGGCCGCGCGGTCGCCGAGGTACTGCTTGTAGAGCGTCAGCGCCGGCCGGCCGTCGAGCTCGTGCAGCACGTTGCCCGTCGACGCCGTGACCAGGCGTTCGGGACCGAACGGGTCCCATCCACCCTGGGAGCCGTGGGTCACGTGCAGCGCGGTGCCGTACAGGCCGACCGCGACCACGGCGTCGGTCTCCACCTCACCGTCGGCCAGCACCCAGGTCCGCGCGAAGCGAGGGCCGTCGCCGGCCAGCCCGCCGGTGATGACGACCTGCTCGGGCAAGCGGGCGTTGAGCCCGCGCACCAGCTCGCTGCCGTTGACGTGCAGGCCCTCCGACAGCACGATCACGGCGCGGAGGTCGTCGGCGGCCAGGTGGTCGGCGATGGCCGCGCCGGCCGCGAACGATCCGCTGGGGCTGTCGAGCCGGGCCTGGACGCTGCGCACCCGCGTGGCCGCGAACCGGATGGCGGCGACCACGATCGACTGGTCGCGGACCCTGGTCTGATCGATCTCGCCGGCGGTCGAGCAGCCGATCACGGTGCTAGTCGGGAACGCCGCCACCAGCTCGGCGAGGACCTCCGGCCGATCGGCGTACGACGACGCGGCGAAGGCCAGGACCACGGTCTGGCGCGAGTCGAGCGGCGGAAACGGCATCGACCACACGCCATCGAGGTGGTGGAAGGAAGCGAACTCCATACAGGGAGCATCGACCGCCACCCGCCGCCGTCGAGTGCCAATCGGACAGACTCACAGGACACCGCGATCAGCCGAACCGACCCTCGACGTAGTTGGCGGTGCGCTCGTCGGCCGGCGACAGGAACAGGTCCTCGGTCCGGCGGTGCTCGATGACCTTGCCCAGCAGCATGAACACGCACTCGTCGCTGATCCGGCGGGCCTGGGCCATGTTGTGGGTGACGATGATGATCGTGTAGCGGCCCTGCAGCTCGCGGATCAGCTCCTCGACCCGCTGGGTCGCCGACGGATCGAGCGCCGAGCACGGCTCGTCCATCAGCAGGACCTCGGGCCGCAGCGGCAGCAGGCGGGCGATGCAGAGCTTCTGCTGCTGCTCGAGCGACAGCGAGGTCGCCTTGCGGGTGAGCTTGTCCTTGAGCGCGTCCCACAGCCCGACCTCCTTGAGCGAGGCCTCGACCGCGTGGTCGAGCTCGTCGCGTCGGAGCTCCTTGCGCGGGACGTGGACCCGCAAGCCGAACAGCACGTTGTCGCGCACCGACAGCGGCAGCGGGTTGGGCCGCTGGAACACCATGCCGACCCGCTTGCGCAGCTCGACCAGATCGACGTCGGGCGCGTAGATGTCGTGGCCGAGGATCTCGACCTTGCCGGCGGTGCGGACGCCGTCGATGCGCTCGTTGATCCGGTTGAACGAGCGCAGCAGCGTCGTCTTGCCGCAGCCCGAGGGCCCGATCATGCCGGTGACCAGGCCGTGGCGGAGCACCAGGTCGACCCCGTACAGCGCCTGGAACGTGCCGTACCAGAGGTCGAGCGTTTCGGTGCGGATGCCCTGGGGCGCGGTCATCCGAACATCCCGTGCACGTACTCGTAGGTCCGGCGGTCGGACGGTTTTTCGCCGAAGATCTGCTCGGTCGGGCCGACCTCGACCAGCTCACCGAGCAGGAAGAACGCGGTGCGGTCGGCCAGCCGGCGGGCCTGCTGGACCAGGTTGGTCACCAGCAGGATCGTCATGTACTTGCGGAGCTCCTTCAAGACCTCCTCGATGCGCATCGTCGTCACCGGATCGATCGCGATCGAGAACTCGTCGAGGCAGAGGATCTCGGGCGAGTGCGACAGCGCGCGGGCGATGGTCAGGCGCTGCTGCTGGCCGCCCGACAGCTTGGTGCCGAGATCCTTCAGCCGGTCCTTGACCTCGTCCCACAGCGCGGCCTGACGCAGGCAGCGCTCGACCAGCTCGTCGAGCTGGGTCCGGTCGCCGACCCCGGCCATGCGCGGCGCGAACGCCACGTTGTCGTAGATCGACATCGGCAGCCCGACCGGCAACGGCGCGACCATGCCGATCCGCCGGCGCAGGCGGGCGACATCGCGCAGGCGATAGACGTCGGCGCCGTCGATCCGCACGCTGCCCCGGACGGTCGCGCCCGGGGTGTTGACCAGCGTCCGGTTCAGGACCTTGAGCAGCGACGTCTTGCCCGAGCCGGCCGGGCCGATGATCCCGAGGATCTCGTTGGGCTGGACCTCGAGGTCGATGCCCTCGAGCGCGGTCTTGCCGGCGTAGCGCACCGTGACCTCGCGGAAGGCGACCTTCGGGTGCTTGGTCACCACTTGCGCTTCCTCCGCAGGCGGGTCCGCACCACCATCGACGCGCCGTTGACCAGCATGACGAACAGCACCAGCACCAGCGCGGTGCCGTAGGTGACCTTCTGCGGCACGTGCTGGACCTGGGTCGCGACCGTGAACAGGTGGGTCGACAGCGCCATGCACTGGTCGTTGACCGACGTCGGCAGGAACGGCACGAACACCGCGGCGCCGGTGAACAGGATCGGCGCGGTCTCGCCGGCGGCGCGCGACACCTGCAGGATGACGCCGGTCAGGATGCCGGCGATCGAGTTGGGCAGGACGACGTGGCGGATGGTCTGCCAGCGCGACGCGCCGACGTTCCAGCAAGCCTCGCGGAACGACATCGGCACCGCCGCCAGCGCCTCCTTGGTGCTGGCGATGATCACCGGCAACGTCATGATCGCCAGGGTCAGCGACGCCGACAGGATGCTGGTGCCGAAGTGGAAGAACAGGACGAAGGCGCCGACCCCGAACAGCGCGTGGACGATCGACGGCACGCCGGCCAGGTTGACGATCGCGAGGTGGATGATGCGCGTGTACCAGGTGTCGCCGGCGTACTCGTTGAGGTAGACCGCGGCCAGCACGCCGATCGGCGCGGCCACGGCCAGCGACACCCCGACCAGCCAGATGGTGCCGACGATGGCCGGCCAGATGCCGCCCGCGGTCATGCCGCGGACCGGGTCGGTGAACAGGAAGTCGAGCGACAAGGCCGGAGCGCCGCGCACCACCAGCAGGCCGAGGATCGCCAGCACCGGCAGCACCAGCAGCGCGGTCATGCCCATCAGCACGACGAACGCCATGGTCTGGGTCCGGTGCCGCCGCCGGCCGTGCCGGGTGGTCGCGAACGTGGTCGCGCTAGCGCCGGCGGATGCCACGGATCACCAGATCGGCTGTGAGGTTGACCATGAAGGTGATGAAGAACAGCAGCGTGCCGAGGACGAACAGGATCCGGTAGTGGGGCGAGCCCTTGGCGGTCTCGCCCAGCTCGGCGGCGATGGTGGCGGTGATGGTGCGCACCGAGTCGAGCGGGCTGTGGGGGATGTTGACGGCGTGGCCGGTGGCCATCAGCACCGCCATGGTCTCGCCGACCGCGCGACCGACGCCGAGCAGCACCGCGGCCAGCAGGCCGTTGCGGGCGGCCGGGATCAGGACGCGCCAGATCACCTGCCAGCGGGTCGCGCCCATCGCCTCGGCGGCCTCGCGGTACGAGTCGGGCACCGCCTTGAGCGCGTCCTCGCCGATCGACACGATGATCGGCACGCTCATCAGCGCCAGCAGGATCGCGCCGTTGAGCACGTTGAGCCCGATCGGCGTGTGGAACGTCTCGATGATGAGCGGGTTCAGGATCACCAGGCCGACGAAGCCCCACACCACCGACGGGATCGCGGCCAGGAGCTCGATGATGATCTTGAGGATCTCGCGGGTGCGACCGCGGGTGAACTCGGACACGAACACCGCGGCGCCGAGGCCGAGCGGCACCGCGATCACCATGGCCAGCACGCTGACCGACACCGTGCCGGCGATCAGCGCGAGCGCGCCGTACCGGGGGTTGGACGAGTCGGGGTACCAGGCGCCGCTGCCGAGGAACTGCTCGACGTCGAGGCCGCCGAACAAGAGCGGCGCCGCCTCGCGAAACACGAAGTAGAAGATGCCGAACACGAACAGGACCGCGCTGATCCCGCAGACCCTGATCACCGTCTCGATGATCAGCTCCTTGATCCGGTGCAGCCGCTCGCGCATCGGCGAGCGACCGACCAGGCCGTGGATGGGCGGGCGCGGCGCGGCGCCGGTGCCGTCAGGAGGTGAGGCAGGGGTCGTGGTCACGGTCGGTCGCCGCTCGGAGGTCTCACTTGCTGCGCTGGTCGGCGGGCAGCGGCGCGTAGCCGGTGCGCTCGACGATCGCCTGGCCGGCGTCGGACTTGATCCACGTGAGGTAGTCCGCGGCGGCGCCGGTGGCCTCGCCGACGGTGATCATGAACAGCGGGCGCGACAGCTTGTACTCGCCGCTGAGCGCGGTCGCGACCGACGGCGAGACGCAGGGGTCGTTGTCGCCGGCGGCCAGGCACACCGCGTTGACCTCGTCGGTCTTGTAGCCCATGCCGCTGTAGCCGATGGCGCACGGCGTGGTGGTGATCAGATCGACCACGTCCTTCGAGCCCTGCATGTCGCGCGAGCCGAGCTTGAAGTCCTTGCCCTCGCCCAGGACCCACTCGCGAAAGTAGGCGTAGGTGCCGGAGTTGTTCTGGCGGCCGACCCGGACGATCTCCTGGCCCGAGCAGCCCGGGACCTCGACGCCGACGTCGGTCCACTTGGTGCACGTGCCGGCCTCGCCGTAGATGCAGGCGAGCTGGGCCTTCGTGATCTTGGCCATCGGGTTGGCCTTGTTGGTGTAGATCGACAGCGCGTCGTAGGCGACCTTGTGGCTGACCGGCGCCTTGCCGGTGTTCTTCTTGATCGTCTCGATCTCGGCCGGCTTGAGGTCGCGGCTGGCGTTGGCGATGTCGACCGTGCCGTTCTCGAGCGCGGCGATGCCGACCCCGGAGCCGCCGCCCGAGACCGCGATCGCCACCTTGGGCGACACCTTGCGGTACTCCTCGGCCAGGGCCTGGGCCAGGTTGATCATCGTGTCCGAGCCCTTGTTCTGGAGCATCTTGCTCTTCTTGCCGCAGGCGCCGAAGGCCACCGCAGCAAGGGCCACGCATACAGTCGTCTTGGTCATGAGCTTGTTCATCGGTCTTCCTCGAGTTCGGCGTGAGCGCCAAGCAGGCTGTCGATCAGCTCGCCGATCCGGGTGTGGAGGTCGGCGTAGGTCTTCTCGTAGGCGGCCTCGAGCTCGCCCGCCTTGCTCGCGGGCAGCGTGGGATCGGCGATGTCCCAGTTGAGCTCCATCGTGCCGTAGGGCACGTCGGGGCAGGCGTCGTCGGCGGCCCGCGACAGGGTCACGACCACGTTGAAGTCGTCGAGCTTGCCGACGTCGGTCAGGCTCTTGGGCCGCTGGCGGGTGATGTCGGCGCCCTTGCCGGCCATGAACTTGACCAGCGCGGGCTCGAGCGCCGGCGCTGGCTTGATGCCGGCCGACGAGAACAGGAAGTTGACCGGGGCGCGCTGGCGGGCGATCGCCTCGGCCATCTGGCTGCGCACCGTGTTGCCCTCGCCGAAGAACAGGATGCGGACGTCCTGGCGCTGGACGTGGCGCGCGACCTCGCCCCGGCTGGCGAAGATCGCCTCCTCGGCGATGTTGCAGGCGCGGTCGGCGACCCGCTCGATGCGGTTCAAGACCCCGACCAGGACGAACGGGATGGTCAGGTCGGCGGCGGCGTCGGTCGGGTGGGCGAGCGCGTGGAACAGCTCGGCGTTCATCGCGTCGACCGGCGTGTCGAGCTCGAGGACGCCGCGGGCCAGCTCG
>JAYVSF010000873.1:0-3259 GCA_043775605.1 Myxococcales bacterium | reverse complement strand
CGCATCAGGGCGCCCATGTCGGGCATCTTGCCGTTAGACATCGGTCTTGATCTCCTTGATCGCTCCGCCGAAGGTCTCGACGACCAGGCGGGTCATGGGGTGCTCGCGGGCCTCACGCTCGCGGCGCCGGCGTTCGTCATCGGTGCGCGCGCGGTTCTCGTCGACGACCGAGCGCAAGGGCGTCGCCGCGGCCTCGGCCGGTGACAGCACGCGAACTTGGAGAGCGATCGGCCGGCCGGCCAGCTCGCGCAGCATCTGGCGGACCTGGTCGACCGACTCCGGCGAGCGGGCCAGATCGCCGAGGGTGAAGTCGGGCGCGAAGCCGAGCTCGACCGCGTCGGCGGTCCAGGTCATGACCCGCGCGTGCTCGTACGCGCCGAAGGTCGAGAACTTGCGGCGCTCCTGCAGCCCGTCGAGCACCGCCGCCCAGCGCTGCGCCACCGGCATCGCGTCGAAGGCGACGACCGGCCCCGAGCCTGCCGCCGTCGGCGCGGGTGCGGGCACCGCCGGTGCAGGTGATGAAGACGACGCCCCCTTCGACGTGGCCGTGGCCGTGGCCGTGGTCTTTGACGGCGACGGCGACGGCGACGGCGCGCGAGTCGCCGCCGGTGCCGCGACCGGCGGCGACACCGGCGGCGCATCCGCGCGCGTCGGCCGCGACGGTGCAGGTGCGGCGGGCGCAGCCGCCGGCCGCGACGGCGCCACTCTCGCGCCACCACCACCACCACTGCCACCAGCGAGCCGCCGCTCGAGCTCGCCCAGCCGCTCGAGCAGATCACCCAGCGGCACCAGCGGCTCGACCGTCGCGACGTCGATCAGCGCGAGGTCCAGCACCAGCCTGGGCTGCAGCGACTTGCCGAGATCGTCACACGCCCGCAAGAGCCGCTCGAACATCTGGGTCAGGCGCGGCCGCGGGATCGCCCGCGCCTCGATCGCCATCGCCTTGCGCTCGTCGTCGGAGCCCTCGACCAGCTCGCCGGCGTGAGGCGCGAGCTGCAGCACCGCGAGATCGCGCAGGTAGCGCACGACCGCGCGCGCGAGCTGGACCTCGTCGACGCCGCGGGTGCTGGCGGCGTCGGCGGTCTGCAGCGCCGCCCCGGCGTCGCCGGCGACCAGGGCCGCGACCAGGCCGCGGGTCAGCGCGCGATCGGCCACGCCGAGGACCTCGGCGACCGCGACCTCGGTGATCGCGGCCTGGCCGACGAACGAGATGACCTGATCGGACAGCGACAGCGCGTCGCGGGCCGAGCCGCCCGACTCGCGGACGATCAGCGTCAGCGCCGCCGGCTCGACCTCGAGCCCCTCAGCCTTGAAGATGCGGGTGAGGTGCGCGTGCAGCCGCGCCGCCGGCACCAGCTTGAAGTCGTAGCGCTGGCAGCGCGACAGGATCGTGACCGGGACCTTGTGCGGCTCGGTGGTGGCGAGCACGAAGGTCACGTGCGGCGGCGGCTCCTCCAGCGTCTTGAGCAAGGCGTTGAACGCCTCGGTCGTGAGCATGTGGACCTCGTCGATGACGTAGACCTTCTTGCGCAACGACGACGGCTGGTAGAGCACGTCGGCGGTGAGCTCGCGGATGGCGTCGATGCCGCGGTTCGACGCGCCGTCCGCCTCGCGATAGTCGGCGTTGCTTCCGGCGGTGATGCTGACGCACGCCGGGCACACGCCGCACGGCTCGGCGGTCGGCCCGTTCACGCAGTTGAGCGCCTTGCCCAGGATGCGGGCGAGCGTGGTCTTGCCGACGCCGCGCGGCCCGCAGAACAGGAACGCGTGGTGGACGCGCTCGGCGGCGAACGCGTTGGCGAGCGTCCGGGTCACGTGCTCCTGCCCGACGACCTCGGAGAACGTGGTCGGCCGGTACTTGCGGGCGAGGACGAGGTAGGACACGAGCGGAGGCACTATATGCCCCGAGCCGAAAAAGAAAGGAGCGGCAACTCGTGAAAGTTGCCGCTCGAAAGGTGGCCCCAGGTACCCACTAGTTCCGCTACCGTTGCTCCCTTCCGGGCCTGGCGGGGTTCACAGACGTCGCGTCACCCGGGACCATAATCATGGTCGATTAGCTCGATCGTCGTAGCACAAGCCGACCCAGGAATGGCCCCGGGCGAGTGGCCCCAAACGTGGCGGAGAGGGAGGGATTCGAACCCTCGGTACCTTTTGAGCACACACGATTTCCAATCGTGCACCTTCGGCCACTCGGTCACCTCTCCAACGAACACCTTCAGCGGAGGGGGGGAGATTCGAACTCCCGAAGCTTTCGCTTACCTGATTTCGAATCAGGCACCTTCGACCACTCGGACACCCCTCCAGGAGACTTCGTCGTAGCTGCGCGCAGCTACTTCTGGCCTTCGCGCCGCAGGCGGGCGAAGAATCCGCGCAGCAAGGCCGCGCTGTCGTCGGCGCGGACGCCGGCGGTGATCGCGAGCCGGTGGTTCAACCGGGCATCGCTGCAGAGCTGGAACAAGGTGTGGACCGCGCCCGCCTTGGGGTTGGCGCAGCCGTACACCAGCCGCCGCACCCTGGCGTTGAGCAGCGCGCCGGCGCACATCGGACACGGCTCCTGGGTCACCACCAGGGTCGCGTCCACTCGCCAGTGACCGAGGTGGCGAGCGGCCTCGCGCAGCGCCTCGATCTCGGCGTGGGCCGTCGGGTCGCCGACCAGCTCGCGCCGGTTGCGTCCCCGCCCGATGATCTGCGGGCCGTCGCGCTCGATCAGCGCGACCACCGCACCCACCGGGACATCTCCGGACGCACCGGCGATCATGGCCTCCTCGAGGGCTGCACCCATGAGGAAGTCGTCGGTCTCGTCATCGGTCATGTGCGGCGTTCCATCACATCCACATCCACATCGCGCGCTTCGCAAACTCGTGGTGGATCCGAGAGGGGTCGAACCTCTAACCCCCGGTTCCGTAGACCGGTGCTCTATCCATTGAGCTACGGATCCAGATACAACCTATCGAGACTATTCACTAAAATCGGCGGCGGTACGGACGCCTCCGATGGCGGAGAGAGAGGGATTCGAACCCTCGGTACAGGGAATCCCCCATACGTCGGTTTAGCAAACCGGTGCCTTCAGCCACTCGGCCATCTCTCCAGTCGTGGCCAAGAACGTGTCGGACCCCGCGGTCCGAGCCAGGCTCAAAACGACGATCGAGCTATTCGGTTGTCAGCCGGTGCGGAGGAGGAGGAGGGATTCGAACCCCCGGAGCTTGCGCTCGGCGGTTTTCAAGACCGCTGCCTTCGACCACTCGGCCACTCCTCCGGC
>JAYVSF010000872.1:0-8392 GCA_043775605.1 Myxococcales bacterium | reverse complement strand
CAGGCGATCGACGTAAGCGCGCAGGCCGTGGCGGGCCCGGGTCAGATCGCGGCTGAGCGTGCGCAGCAGCTGGACCCGACGCTCGATGCGGGTGCGATCGAACAGCAGCTCGCCGGCCGCCGACATCAAGGCGTCGACCCGCTCGGGCTCGACCCGCAACAGGGTGCGGGTGTCGTAGCTCGAGGTGTCGGTCGAGATCGCGCTGGCGGTGGCGCCGTCGTCGAGGTCGAGCATCGCGCCGTCGGCGATCACCGGCGCCAGCTCGCCGGTGACATCGGTGGCGCCGCCCTCGATCGGCGGCGCGGCGCGCGACCGCGGGCCCTCGCTCCACGGTCCGAGCAGCTCACCGATCCGGATCGCGATCGCCTCGGCCGACCCGGGCTCGCCCAGGCGATCGACGTAAGCGCGCAGGCCGTCGGCGATCTCGACCACCGCCGCGCCGAACGCCCGGGTCCACGGCCGCTGGCCGGCCCGGATCGCGGCCAGGGCGCCCTCGAGCCGGTGGGTCAGCTCGCCGACCTCGTCGACGCCGACGGTGCCGGCCGCGCCCTTGAGGGTGTGGGTGATCCGCATCATCGCGTGGATCGCGTCGGCGCCGGGGTCGCCGCCGCCGGCCGCCTGGGCCAGCTGGGTCACCTGCTCGAGCGCCTCGTGGACCTCGTCGCGAAACAGCTGGCGCAGCATGGCCAGCTCCTCGGCGTCGAAGTCGACCAGCAGATCGCGGCCGGGCTCGACCTCGGGTGGGTCAGGCAACGGGCGGCCCTCCGTCGACGAACGGGTCGGGGCCGATCCGGCTGGGGTCGAACTCGGGCTCGCGCGCGCCACGGGAGGCCTGGGTCGCGGCCACCGCGCGCCGGACCAGCTCGCGCGGGTCGAGCAGCGGCAGGTGTCGGCCGCGGCCGTCCTCGACGTGATCGTCGAACGCGGTGCAGGTCGCGACCTCGTGGACCTGGGTCACGTGCAACGCCGCGACCACGCCGCGATCCTCGACGATCAACGCGGCGTCGCCCTGGCGTGCAGGCGCGGTCGCGACCGGTCGCAGCAGCGCCATCGGATCCAGCACCGGCACCAGGCTGCCGCGCAAGTTGACCGCGCCGGCCAGCCCGGGCGGCGCGCCCGGGATCATCGTGACGAAGCCGAGCGTCACGACCTCGCGGATCCACCGCAGCTCGGCGGCGTGGCGCTCACCGCCCGGGCCGCCGAGAGTGAAGACGATCACGTTCTTCAGCTCGCGGGTCAACGACGCCGATGATACCCGAGTGCGCGCGATCGCGTATCCTGCCCCGGTGCGCAGTACCGGTCCCGTGTCCTTCCTGCTCGCCGCGGCGAGCGCGTCGCTGATCCTCGGCTGCGGTGGCGCCGGCGCCGCCGACGACGGCGCCGATCCCGACGCCGCGACCGGCCCCGACGCCAGCATCGACGCCACCGTGCCGACCGGCTACACGCGGCTGATCGGCCGCACCTGGTCGCTGGCCGCGGGTCAGGCGGATACCTACCGCTGCGTGCGGCTAACCGTCCTTGCCGACACCTACATCACGGCCTTCCAGGCCCAGGCTCCGCTCGGCACCCACCACACCGTGCTGACGGTCCGGCCCGCGCAGGCCGGCACCGACGGCGAGTACAGCTGCGCCGCCGGCTCGCTCGACATGAACATGCTGTACGCCTCGGGCGTCGGCACCGACGTCTTCGAGCTGCCAGCCGGGGTCGGCCTGCAGGTGAAGGCCGGTCAGCAGATCAACCTCAACCTCCACCTGTTCAACGCCAGCGATCAGGCGATCGCCGGCGAGTCGGTCATCCTGGTCAAGTCGCAGCCGACCCCGCCGCCGATCCTGGCCGAGATGATGTTCGCCGGCACGGTCTCGATCAACGTGCCGGTCGGCGCGACCCGCACCGTGAACGGCGGCTGCACGCTGCCCGCCGGCGTCCACCAGTCGGTGTTCGCGCTGTGGCCGCACATGCACCAGTACGCGACCCACCAGACCGTCGAGCTGGTCAAGGCCGGGGTCACCACCACGCTGCACGACGGCGCGTACGCGTTCGTCGAGCAGTACTACTACCGGCAGAACCCGGTGGTGGCGATCGACGGCGGCGACCAGCTCAAGGTCGCGTGCACGTACACCAACACCGGCAACCGGCCGCTCACGTTCGGCGACAGCTCGAACAACGAGATGTGCTTCACCGGCATGTACGTGTACCCGGCCCGCGGCACCGGCCTGTTCGACTGCGCCGGATTTTGATTCGCGCTTCACGCGCGAGCGGCGCGGGTCAGTCCTGGTGGCCGTGCTTGCGCCGGGTGCGGCGGTGCTCGTGCTCGGCGTCGACCAGCGCGACGTAGTCGAGGGCCTCGGGCTCGCTCGGCCACGGCAGCGGCGCCGCGCCGCGCAGTTCGCGGACCCGGTCGGTGAACGCGCGCGCGATCGCGTCGAACGGCGGCAGGTCGGCGCGGGTCGGCAGCGCGCCGGCGGCCGCGTCCCGGGCCAGCTCCGCCGCCAGGCGCAGCGCGAGCTCGACGGTCAGGCGGCCGCGCCGCATCAGGTCCTGCAGCGAGTTGGCCAGGGTCGCCAGCTCGTACTGGCCCGAGTCGAGCATCTCGAACGCGATGAACACGACCTGGCGCGCGCTCAGCACGCCGTCGCCGTACAGCACCAGCGCGGCCTGGAAATAGTTGAACACCGGCACCAGCCGCGGCCCGAACCGACGGAACCCCATCGGCGGCGACCGCCGATCGAGGTGGATGATCACGCGCTTGACCACGTCGCCGCGCGGCGCCCGGCTGGCCGCGGCCAGGGTCCTCTCGATGTCGTCGGGGTAGGCCCGCGCCGCCTCCATGATCCGCGCGAGGTCCGGGATCGCGACCCGTCCGGCGAGGACGTCGTCGTACAGGCAGTAGACCAGCGCGTCGGCCTCGGCGTCGTCGCCGAACAGGCTCTCGGCCGGTGCGGGCGGCGACCCCCCGCGGCTCTCGAGCATCGCCGGCAGCTTGAAGGGCAGCTGGGCGCGCAGCGAGCGGAACCGCCCACGCAGGATGTTGCGCAGGTTGTTCTTGAGTACGAACTCGTCGAACTCGATGCCGTCGAGGCGCAGCTTGGCCGCGAGCACGGTCCGCATCTGGCTCGGGCTGCCGCTGACGATGCAGATCCGATGGCCGTCGCCGGCCCGCAGCGCCCGCAACAGCGCGCTGGCCCCGGGGTAGGCCTGCTTGTCGGCGGCGGTCTCGATCGCCGACTTGATCAGGTCGCGCACGCTGTCGAACTCGGTGCGCAGGTAGGTCTTGTCGAGATCCCAGCGGAAGACGTGGCGCGGCGAGGGTGGGCTCGCGGTCACGTCGGGCGCCCGTCGGCCGCCGTCGTCGACGGGGCCGCGGGCTCGGTCCGCGGCGGCGGCAGTTGGGCCAGCCCGCGCGCGATGTGGCCGCACAGGTCGCCGGCCTGGGCCTTGGCCGCGACCTTGATCGCGTTGGTCACCGCGTTCGCGCTCGACCGGCCGTGGGCCTTGATGAACGGGTGGGCGAAGCCGAGCAGCGGCGCGCCGCCGTACTGCTGCCAGTCGGTGATCGCCTTGAGCTGGCCCAGCGCCCCCGACAGCGCCATCAGGCCGAGGCGCCAGGCCAGCCGCTCCTTGTGGGCGTAGCGGGCCAGGCGGACCACGGTCTCGGACACGCCCTCGAGCATCTTGAGGATGACGTTGCCGACGAAGCCGTTGCACACCACGACGTCGGCGACCCCACGCGGGATGTCGAGGCCCTCGATGTTGCCGATGAAGTTGAGCTCGGTGGCCTCGAGCAGGACCTGGTGAGCAGCGACGACGGCGGCCGGGCCCTTGCCGGCCTCGGTGCCGTTGGACAGCAGCGCGACCCGCGGCCGGCGGTTGCGCGACACCAGCCGGGCGTAGGCCGCGCCCATGATCGCGAACGTCACCAGATCGTCGGCCGAGGCGTCGATGGTCGCGCCGACGTCGAGGATGAGCGAGAACGGGTCGTTCTTGTCGCCGCGCCGCAGCTCGGTCGGGTAGACCGCGGCCAGGGCCGCGCGCTTGACCCCGGGCAGGAGCGGCCAGTGGCGGGCGCAGGCCAGCACGCTGGCGCCGGTGTTGCCGGCCGAGACCACCGCGTCGCCCTCGCCGTCGGCGACCAGCCGGATCGCGACCGCGATCGAGGCGTCGGGCTTGGCGGCCAGCGCCTCCGACGGCTTCTCGTCCATGTCGACCACCTGGCTGGCGTGGTGGACGCGGACCCGGCCGCCGTCGTGGCGCAGGCGGGGCAGGATGCCGCCGAGGGTGGCGGCGTCGCCGACCAGGATGATCTCGGCGTGGGGCAGCGTCAGCGAGGCCTCGGCCGCGCCCTTCACGATCTCCTCGGGGGCGTGATCCCCGCCCATCGCGTCGACGACGATCCGCTGCATGAGCGGCGCGATGATGGCACGCGGCCCGGCGGTCGTCACCCGCGGCGGGGATCTCTAGCGAGGTTCCTGGTACCTCTCCACCGGTCCTCGATCGATCACGGCGCTTGCCAGGTCAGGACCGCCCGGCCGCGGGTGCTCGACATCTTGAGCTGGACCTGGCGGGCGCCCGGGTGGAGCACGGCGGCGGCCCGGGGGAAGCGCGCGACGTAGACCTCGGCGAAGTCGCCGTAGGTCGCGACCTCGGTCCGCAGCACGTCGGTCGGGCGGCGATCGCGGACCACCTCGCTGGCCGCGGTCTCGTGGCCAGCGTCGTCGATCAACGCCAGCCGCCAGATCGAGCGCTCGCCGCGGTCGAGATCGTTCTCGGCGCGATCGTAGGTGACCACGACCAGCGTGAACTCGTAGTCACCCTCGGCGGCGGTGCGGGCGGCGGCGCGGACCCCGTCAGCCTCGGTCGCCGGCAGGCCGCGGACCCGGATCTCGCGCTCGGCCCACGCCGCCCGCCACGCCGGCGAGCGCAGCGTGGCGTGGACGTCGAGGACCTGCTGGAAGCCCGCGCGCAGCACCGCGCGCCGGGTCCAGGCCCGATCGACCTTGCGGAACGGCTGGGCCGCGGCCGCCGGCTCCGGCCAGGCGCCGGCGAGGTCGACCGGGTGATGGCCGACCGCGCCGCAGCCAGCGAGGGCCAGGGCCAGGGCCGCGGCCAGCATCACGGCGCCCGGCGCGCGTCGGCTGCGGTCACCGGCTGCCGCGCTCATGGCAAGAAGTCCCGCCGGCTGTAGAGCGCGCACAGCGGGGCGAGCGCGGTGACCGCCTCGGCGCCGCCCTCGAGGCGATCGACCAGCGCGACCACCCCGGCGACCTCGAGGCCGCTGGCCCGGGCCCGTTCGATGGCCTTGATCGTCGACGCGCCGGTGGTGACCACGTCCTCGAGCACGACCACCGGTCGGCCCGCCGGCAGCCGGGCCGCGGCCTCGAGCCAGACCGCGGTGCCGTGACCCTTGGGCTCCTTGCGGACGATGAACGCGTGCAGCGGCCGGCCGGCGAGGAAGCTGGCCACGCTGGTCGCGGTCGCCAGCGGATCGGCGCCGAGGGTGAGGCCGCCGACCGCGCCGGCGGTGGGCGCCAGATCGTCAATGACCCGCCGGAACAGCTGGCCGATCAGAAAGCCGCCCTCGGCGTCGAGGCTGACGGTCTTGCAGTCGATGTAGAAGTTGGAGCGCAGCCCCGACGACAGCACGACCTCGCGCTCGGCGAACGCGTGGATCCGCAGGAGCTCGCCCAGGCGGGCGTGTTGCTGGGCGAAGACCGGCTCGGCGAGCAGGGCGGCGAGATCCATCGGTCGTCGAGGGTAGCCCGAAGCCCGGTCCGCGCGTAGTCGGCCGGCGTTTCCGTCGTCCGCCGACGCGCGAGGGGGCGCGCCGAGTTGACGCGGCTCACACCCGGGCTAGAGTGGAGGACCCACAAGGGCATAGGGATCGGCTCCGCGCCAACGCGCGATCTGCACGTTGCTCGGTGGGTCTGCCTGGGGAGGCCGCGTGTTCCTGGTCGATGACTCCGACTCCGCAACGATCACCAGCGTCGACGATCTGATCGGCCACTTCCGGGGCGCGGAGAAGCCGCGCGCGCAATGGCGCATCGGCTCCGAGCACGAGCTGATCGGCGTGCGCGCCGGCGGGCCGGGGATCGGCACCGCGCCGGCCTACGACGGTCCCGACGGCATCGGCGCGATCCTCGACGGGTTCGCCGGTCGCGGCTGGACGCCGGTGGTCGAGCGCGGCCACGTCATCGCGCTCACCCGCGGCGAGGACCAGATCACGATCGAGCCCGGCGGCCAGCTCGAGCTGGCGTCGCGGCCGATGGTCGACGGCCGCGAGCTGGTGACCGATCTCGCCGCACACGTCGACGATCTGGCGGCGATCAGCCGGCCGATGGGCCTGGCCTGGCTGTCGATCGGGCTGCGGCCGTTCGGCGGCCGAGACGTCGTCCCGTGGATGCCCAAGCACCGCTACGAGGTGATGCGGGACTACATGCCGACCGTCGGCAGCCGCGGCCTCGACATGATGCTGCGCACCGCGACCGTGCAGTGCAACCTCGACTGGTCCGACGAGCCCGACGCCGCCGCCAAGCTACGCTGCCTGATCGGCGTGACGTCGATCCTGACCGCGCTGTGGGCCGCGTCGCCGATCGTCGACGGCCAGGTCAGCGGCTACCAGAGCTACCGCGCGTTCATCTGGCGCGACACCGACAACGCCCGCGCCGGCCTGCTCGACTTCGCGTTCACGCGAGACGACGTCTACCGGGCCTACGCCGAGTGGGCGCTCGACGTGCCGATGTACTTCATCCACCGCGGCGGCTACCGGCCGGTGTCGGGGCTGACCTTCCGCCAGTTCCTGGCCGAGGGCTACCAGGGCGAGCGCGCGACCCGCGGCGACTGGGGGCTGCACCTGTCGACGCTGTTCCCCGACGGTCGGATGAAGAAGTACCTCGAGGTCCGCGGCTGCGACTGCGGCTCGATGGCGATGATCGCCGCGCTCGGGCCGTTCTGCCGCGGCCTGCTGTACGACCCGGTGGCCCGGGCCGAGGCGATCGAGCTGACCGCCGGCCTGTCGTTCGCGGACCGCCAGCGGCTCGCCGATGAGGTGCCGCGCTCCGGCCTGGCGACCGTGGTCGGCAAGCACACCGTCGGTGACCTGGCGCGCGAGCTGGTGACGATCGCGCGGGCCGGGCTCGGCCGCGTGCTGCCCGGCGTGATCCCGCTGATCGATCCGGTGGTCGAGATCGCCGAGACCGGCCGGACCCAGGCCGATCACATCATCGACGTCTGGCAGACGACCGGTGGCGATCCGGCGCGGGTGATCCCGGCCCTGGCGCACCCGCACCTGCATCCGTAGCGAGTCCCCCGACGCGCGATGCTAGCGGACCACGAGCACCGAGCAGGGCGCGTGGCGGACCACGGCCTCGGCGGTGCTGCCGAGCAAGACCCGGCGCAGGCCACGCCGGCCGTGGCTACCGACCACGACCAGATCGGCGTGGCGCTCCTCCGCCAGATCGCACAGGCCGTGGCGCGGCGAGTCGTCGAGCACGGCGAAGCGCGTGGTGACGTCGGTGCGGCCGTGGCGGGCGAGGATCTCCCCGCCGCGCAGCAGGGCGTCGTCCGACAGCTGGTTGTGCAGCGTGGTCGGATCGGGGCCCAGCGCCGGCAGCTCGTCGGGCGCGTGGCTGGGGAAGGCCATGCGGAAGCAGTGGACCAGCTCCATCGTCGCGCCGGGCGCCGCGAGATCGAGCGCGCGCTCGATCGCGAGCTCGGCCATCGGCGAGAAGTCGGTGCCGACCAGCAGCCGCTGGAAGCCGCGATCTGGATCGCCGGGGCGCGCGACCAGGACGCTGCACGGCGCGGTGCGGACCACCGACTCGGCCACGCTGCCGAGCAGCCAGCGCCGCAGCCCGGTGCGATCGCGCGAGCCGGTGACGACCAGATCGGCGCCGAGCGCGGTGGCGGCCTCCACCAGGGCGTCGTCGGCGAAGCGATCGACCAGCACCTGATCGACCTCGACCCCGCCGGCCGCGAGGTCGGCGCGCAGCGTACCGAGGCGATCGCGATCGTCGGACAGCCGGCGGCCGAGCAGCTCGTAGTAGGCGTCCGCGGTGGCCTGCATCGAGTCCGGCACCTCGGGTCGCTCGGGGACGGTCGCGGCGTGGACCAGGGTCAGGCGCGCGCCATGGTGGGCGGCGACCTCGGCGGCGCGGACCGCGGCGGTCAGCGAGCCGGGCGAGAAATCGATTCCGACGACGAGATGGGTGAGGGCCACCGGGACAGTCTACCCTTGGCCCGCGTCAGGCGTCGTCGACCTCGATGAGGACGTCCTTGTCGACGTCGAGATCGACCTCGGTCGGCGGGCCGCTCGGCGCCGGCCCCGACACCTGGGTCGCCTCGTCGAGCGCGTCGAGGGCCAGGTCGACCTCGGAGCGGGCAGGGTGAGTCGCCACCG
>JAYVSF010000871.1:0-5077 GCA_043775605.1 Myxococcales bacterium | reverse complement strand
GGTGGGCCTGCCGGCCGCGCCCGGCGAGCGCGATCAGCTCATGGGCTTCGCCCTCGACGGCATCGGCGCGCTGCGCCGGCTGATCCGCGACGGCGTGGTCCTCGACTGGTCGTGGGACTCGCAGTGGCTGCTGATCCAGGATCACGCGGCGGCCTGCGTCGCCCGCGCGGTCGGCGGCGAGTACAAGTGCTGGAAGGGCTACACCGCGGTGTCGGTCGCGCCCGACGGAGCCTTCGCGCTGGTGGCCGGCCCGCGCGACGGCGCGCCCACGACCGCCGAGCCGGCGGGCGATGACGGTGGTGAGGGCGGCGAGGGCGAGGGCACCGACGACGACGAGGGCGCCGACGTCGGCGATGACGCGACCGCGCTGCCGCGCGGGCCGCTCAGCCTGTACCGGGCCAAGCTGGCCGGGGCGTACACCGAGGCGCCCGTGATGATCGTCAAGCAGCTCGACGGCGCCGCGGTCTGGCTGCCCTGATCAGGCCAGGCCGCGCGGGGCCCGGTGACCGCGGGTCGCGAGGTCGTGGCTGAGGTGCGCGAGCAGATCGAGCGCGCTCTGCACCCGCGGGGTCAGCGGCTGACCGCACGACAGCCGGATGCAGCTGGCGAACCGGGGCTGGCGCGCGGCGAAGATCGGGCCGGGAGCGATCGCGATCCCGCGGGCCAGCGCGCGCTCCTGCAGCACCAGCGCGTCGACGCCGCCGGGTAGCTCGACCCACAGCATGAGGCCCGCCTCACCTGTCGCTGGCCAGGCCGGCGCGCGATGCCACACTGCGCTCCGTCATGAGCCCGCCGTCGTCCGTCGTCGCCGTCCCGTCGCGCGGGCCCACCATCATCCCGGCCGCGGCCCCGCTCGCCGCCGGCGGCGTCGCCGAGGCCAGCGGTCGCGGCTCGCTTGGCACCACCGCGATCCTGGCGCTGGCCGCGGTCTACGTGATCTGGGTCTCGACCTACTACGTCATGCGGGTCGCGGTCGAGACCCTGCCGCCGATGTTGATGGGCGCGGCCCGATTCACGATCGCGGGCAGCATCCTGCTGGTGCTCGGCCGGCGCGCCGTCGGGCGCTGGCCGACCGCGCGCGAGTGGCGGGCCGCCGCGCCGATCGGGGCCTTGTTGTTCGTCGCCGGCAACGGCTTCGTCGCGTTCGCCGAGACCTCGCTGTCGTCGGGCGTGGCCGCGGTCGTGGTCGCGACCATGCCGCTGTGGATGGCGCTGTTCGGGACGGTGCTCGGCGAACGACCGCGGGCGCGCGAGTGGCTCGGCATCGTGCTCGGCTTCACCGGCGTCGTGATCCTGATGAGCGGCAGCGGGCTGTCGGGTGAGCCGACCGCGGCGCTGGTGCTGGCGATCTCGCCGCTGGCGTGGGCGCTGGGCTCGACGATCGCGCGGCGGTCGACGCTCGCCCCCGGCCTGCTCGCGGCCGCGACCCAGCAGCTCACCGGCGGCCTCGCGATGTTCGCGGTCGGCTTCGGGCGCGGCGAGCGGCGGCCGGCGACCATGACCTTCGACTCGGTCTGGACCCTCGCCTACCTCATCGTGTTCGGCTCGCTGATCGCCTTCACCGCCTACGCGTGGCTCTTGCGCAACACCCGGCCCGCGATCGCCACCAGCTACGCGTTCGTCAACCCGCCGCTGGCGGTGCTGCTGGGCGTGGCCCTGGGCGCCGAGACGATCGGGACCACGACCCTGATCGCCACGCCCATCGTGGTAGCTGCGGTCGTGCTGGTGGTCGGTCGCCCGCGGCCGCGTCGTTGACTACCTAGATCCACTGTGATCGCGATAAGATACGCGACGCTCCAGAATAATTGATCGGTCTGTATAATAGACTCTTGCGGAATATATCGACCGACATATCTTGAGGTCATGACCTCGCTGGCCGCGCCGCTCACTCTGCCCTCCGGGGCCACCCTGCCCAACCGGATCGCCAAGTCGGCGATGAGCGAGGTGCTGGGTGACCCCGCCACCGGCGCCCCGACCGAGCTGCTCGATCGTCTGTACGCGCGCTGGGGTGCGGGTGGCGCCGGCCTCCTGATCACCGGCCACGTGATCGTCGATCCCGACGGCCGCGGTGAGCCCGGCAACGTCGTGGTCACCGATGACCGCCACCTGGTCGCGCTGCGCCGCTGGGCGACCGCGGCCCAGGCCGGTGGCGCCCGGCTGTGGATGCAGCTCAACCACGCCGGCCGCCAGGCGCCGCGTCGGCTGATCCGCCAGCCGGTGGCGCCGTCGGCGATCGGGGTCCGCGGCTTCGCCGGCGCGTTCGGCAAGCCGCGCGCGCTCACCGGCGCCGAGATCCACGCCATCGTCGGACGGTTCGCGACCGCCGCCGCGGTGGCCAAGGCGGCCGGCTTCGCGGGCGTGCAGATCCACGGCGCCCACGGCTATCTGGTGTCGCAGTTCCTGTCGCCACGGACCAACCAGCGCGACGACGCGTGGGGCGGCGATCCGGTCCGCCGCCGGCGCTTCCTGCTCGCGATCGTCGGCGCGATCCGGGCCGCGGTCGGGCCCGCCTTCCCGATCGGCGTCAAGCTCAACTCGGCCGACTTCCAGCGCGGCGGCTTCACCATCGAGGAGTCGATGGACGTCGCCCGCGCGCTCGAGGCCGCCGGCGTCGACCTGCTCGAGATCTCCGGCGGCAACTACGAGAGCCCGGCGATGGCGCGCACCACCCGCGCCAGCACGCAGGAGCGCGAGGCCTACTTCCTCGACTACGCCCGCCAGATCCGCGCGGTCACCCGCTTGCCGCTGATGCTGACCGGCGGCCTGCGGACTCGGGCGACGATGGCCGCGGTGCTGGCCGCCCGTGACATCGACGTCATCGGCATGGGCCGGCCGTTCAGCTACGCGCCCGAGCTGCCGGCGCGGCTCCTGGCCGGCACCGCCGACGGGCCGCCGCCGATCGACGTCCACAGCCGCCTGCGCAGGCTCGACAACGCTCTGCAGGTGTTCTGGTTCCAGGAGCAGCTCCACCGCATGGCCCGCGGCCAGGAGCCCGACCTCGCGCTCGGTCGCTGGGGCGCGGTGTGGCGCGGGCTGCGCGCGACCGTGTTGCCGGCCGGCCGCGCGCCGAAGGTCGTGGCGGCCGCGCCCGCGGTGGCGGCATGACCGCGACCAAGGGCGAGCGGACCCGGGCCCGGCTGACCGCGGCGACCGCGACCCTGCTGCAGAAGCAGGGCTATCACGCGACCGGGCTGGCCGAGATCGTCGCGACCTCGGGCGCGCCGCGCGGATCGCTCTACTTCTACTTTCCCGGCGGCAAGGAGGCGCTGGCCTGCGCCGCGCTCGCGGCCGCCGGCGGCGAGTGGCGGCGGCGGATCGAGGCGCTCATCGATCACGCGCCCGACCTCGGCAGCGCGGTGGTGCAGGTGTGCACGACCCTGGCCGCCGACCTCGAGGCCTCGGGCTACGTCGACGGCTGCCCGCTGGCCACGGTCGCGCTCGAGGCCGCCGGCACCTCCGACGCCGTGCGGGCGACGGTCGCGGCCCACTACGACGGCTGGATCGGCGCGCTGGCGACGCGCATCGAAGCGCGCGGCGTACCGACCGCGGGCGCGCGGCGGCTCGCGCAGTTCGCGCTGTCGGCGATCGAGGGCTCGCTGATCCTGGCCAAGGTCGCGCGCTCGCGCCAGCCGCTGCTCGACACCGGCGAGACCCTGCGCGCGATGATCGGGCTCATGCCCGCCGCCTGACCGGCACGTTCACCGGCGGCGCTACCTCGCGAGCGAGCCGTCGATGCGGGCCAGGCGGCGCGCGGCCAGCCGACTCAGGCGATCGCCGAGCACGCGCGGCGCCCACCGGCTCACGCCCCACGCGAACCAGGCGTCGCGCGCGACCGGCCGGACCGCGGTGTCGGTGCCGAGCACGCCGACGATCGCGTCGGCGACGACCTCGGGCGCGGTGCCGCGATCGCGGAACTCCTTGGCCGCGCGCGCCCGGTTGGCGTCGTCGAAGGTCGCGAACCGCGAGCTGTCGACGATGCCGGTGGCGATCAGGCCGGGGCAGATCGCGGTGGCGCGCACGCCCTTGAGCTCGAGCTCGGGCCGCATCGCCAGGGTCAGACCGAGCACGCCGAACTTGCTGACCACGTACGGCGCCAGCCCGGGGGCGGCCATGTAGCCGAGCACCGACGCGACGTTGACGACGTGGCCGCGGCCGCACGCCGCCATCGCCGGCGCGAAGAAGTGGCAGCCGTGGATCACGCCCATGAGGTTCACGCGCAGCACGTGATCCCAGTCGTCGAGGCTGGCCCGCAGCACCCCGCCCTGGTAGCCGACACCGGCGTTGTTGACGAGGACGTCGACCGCCGGCTGCAGCTCGTGGACCCGGGTCGCGAACGCCGCCATCTCGGCCCGATCGCCGACGTCGACCCGGACCGCCAGCACGCAACGCGGGCCGAGCTCGGCGGCCACCGCGTCGAGGCGCGCACCGTCGACGTCGCAGATCGCGAGCCGGGCGCCGCGGGCGGCGCAGGCGTGGACGGTGGCGCGGCCGATGCCGTTGCCCGCGCCGGTGACGACCACGAGCTGATCGGTCAGGTCCATGGGGCTCACTCTACGCCGGCGACGCCGGGGTCGGCGACGCCGCGAGCTCGGCGCCGGCCGCGGCCGCGCGCTCGAGCAGCACCGTGGCCAGGTGGTAGTTGTCGTTGTGGTCGGGGTGGAAGTCGCGGGCCAGGTACGCGCGGATGCCGCGCACGAACACCCGGCGGAAGATCGGCTCGACCTTGCGCGTCTTGCGGGCCTCGCGCAGGCGCTTCCACGCCGTCAGCGGCCCGATGTGATCCTGCCGGAGCAGCATCAAGGTCGCCGCCCACCACATCGTCGCCAGCATCGCGGTCGAGACCACGAGGCCGCCGATCCGCAGCAGGTACGAAGGGTTCACCGCCTGCAGCACGTCGTAGGCCACCGACTTGTGCTCGAGCTCCTCGGCGGCGTGCCAGAGCAGGAGCTGGCGCAGCGCCGGGTGGGCGAGCTCGAACATCGCTTCCTGCGGGTCTACGAGTGGCTGTCGTACCAGCTGCTCGAGCGCGCGGCCCCGCCGGCGCTGCGGCTGTCGGCCACCGCCGCCGCCGAGCACT
>JAYVSF010000870.1:0-3299 GCA_043775605.1 Myxococcales bacterium | reverse complement strand
GACCGCAGGTCCTTGCGGGTCGCGGCGACCACCCGCAGCTCGACCTTGATCGTCTTCGAGCCGCCGACCCGGCGCAGCTCGCGCTGCTCGAGGACGCGCAGCAGCTTGGGCTGGAGGTCGAGCGACAGCTCGCCGATCTCGTCGAGGAAGACGGTGCCGCCCGAGGCCAGCTCGAACGCGCCGTGGCGGGTGGTGATCGCGCCGGTGAAGGCGCCCTTCTCGTGACCGAACAGCTCGCTCTCGATCAGCGTGCCGGCGACCGCGCCGCAGTCGACCACGATGAACGGCCCCCCGGCCCGGCGCGACAGCCCGTGCAGCGCCCGCGCGATGAGGTCCTTGCCGGTCCCGGTCTCGCCCTCGATCAGCACGGTGGCGTCGGTCGGCGCGATCCGCTCGATCAGGCCGAAGATCTCGCGCAGCGCGATCGAGCAGCCGACCATGTCGCCCAGGCTCTCGCGCTCCGACGGCAGGATCTCGATCCGCTCCTCGAACGGCGTGAACTTGAGCTCGACCGCGCCGGCCCCGACCACCGAGCCGGCCCGTAGGTAGGCCTCCTTGATCTCGGCGCCATCGAGGAAGGTGCCGTTGGTCGAGCCGCGATCGCGGACCAGGTAGCCCTTGCCGTCGCGGACGATCTCGAAGTGGGTGCGCGACACCGTGTCGTCGGCGACCACCAGATCGTTGTCGGCGGCCTTGCCGACCCGGAAGACGTCGCCCGGGATCACGAACTCGAGCCCGCGCTGCACGCCCTTGGTGACCACCAGCTTGCACCGCCGGAGGTTGACGGTCGCCGGCTTGGCCTCTCGGCGGATGCGGGTCCCGCCCAGGACGTCCATCGCCCTTGATGGTAGCACGCGGTCGCCAGCCCACATCCGCCTCCGTGTCGGCCCAGCCCCTGGTCGCCCACACCGAGCGGCCCGCGTTGACCCGGCCGCGAGCCCCGCGTTACCGTCCCCGCGGTGCTCGCCGCTCGCCGGATTCCTCGGTCTCGTCCAGGACCATCCCGCCGGCCGGTCGCCGACGTGCTGACCGTCGCGGTCGTCGCGCTCGGGGCCCTGGCGACGCCGGCCGCGGCCCAGGTCGCGACCGCCGACCCGCCGGCCCCAGCCCTGCCGTCCGACGCGCCGCTGCCGTCGTGCCTCGATCGCACCCTCCGCGACGAGCTCGGTCGCGAGCTGACCCGGCGCGGGGTCCAGCTCCGCGACTTCCGCAAGAACAAGAAGCTCCAGCTGTCGGCGATGGGCGGCCTCTACGCCGGCGACCTGACGTCGTCGAGCTGGTTCGGCGGCGGCGCGCTCGGCTTCTGGTTCACCGAGGACCTCGGTCTCGAACTCGGCTTCGGAGTGACCCCGATCGCGCTCGATCTCGACCGGCCGCTGGCCCAGTTCTTCGGCGACGATCGCTTCAAGCCGGGCATGGGCTACCTGGCCATCGCGAATCTGGAGTGGTCGCCGATCCACACCAAGATGAAGGCCGGCGGCGACATCGTCCACGGCGACATCCTGGTGTTCGCCGGCGCCGGCCGCCTGATCCACGACAGCGTCCAGGGGGTGTCGCTCGACGCCGGGGTCGGGCTGACCTTGTTCACCAGCAAGTGGCTCACGCTGCGGTTCGACGCCAAAGACGTCATGCTGGTGCAGGAGGCGGTGGCCGAGACCCGCTTCACCAACAACCTGATGGCCACCGCGGGACTCGCGCTGTGGCTGCCGACGGGGCTGTGATGATACGGGGCGCACGCACCACGATCGGCGTGGCCGCCGTCGTGCTCGCCCTGACCGGCGGGGCCACGGCCGACCCGGCCGGCTCGGTCACCGACGCGCAGGCCCTGGTCACCACCGGCCCCAGCGCCGCCGCCGCGCCCGCCCCGTCGCCGCTGCCGGTGGCCCCGCCGGTCGCCGAGCGCACCACCGGCCAGTGCATCGACCAGGAGATCGCCGATCGCCTCGCGGTCAAGCGCAAGCGGCGCGGCGCGGTCGACCGCCTGTTCGTCAAGCAGGGCCGCCACGAGCTGACCGCCCTCGGCGGCTACTACGCCTCGGATCTGTTCTCCGGCACCTGGGTGCTGGGCGGT
Source organism: Myxococcales bacterium (assembly GCA_043775605.1). Lineage (GTDB taxonomy): Bacteria > Myxococcota_A > Polyangia > Haliangiales > Haliangiaceae > UBA2376. Next base: position 1,228 of record JAYVSF010000870.1, on the reverse strand, counting down.
GCCTACACCTACCACATGACCGATCAGACCGCGGTCGAGCTCGGCGGCGGCGTGACCCACGCCAACGCCGACATCATCCGCGCGATCGAGGATGATCGCGGTCAGGTGCTGGACGACGACTACGCCCGGGTCATCTACGCCGAGTCGCTGCTCATCTGGAGCCCGATCTACGGCAAGCTGCGGCTCGGCGGCTCGATCGCCCACTTCGATCTCCACCTCGACGGCGGGGTCGGCGTGGTCGACGCCGCCACCAGCCGCGGCGCGATGGGCGTCGGCGGGTTCGGCATGAAGCTGTTCCTCGGCCAGGCCGTGGCCTTGCGCTTCGACGCCCGCGATCGCGTGTTCCGCCAGGAGCTGCTCGACGCCCACTTCCTGGTCAACGACCTCGCCGTCACCGTCGGCCTGTCGGTGTTCCTCCCGTTCCGCAACTGACGCGCCCTGCCAAGGCCCGCCTCCGAGATCCCCATGCGCACCCACCCAGCTCGAGCTCGCTCGTCGCGATCCTGCGGTCTCGTCGGCCTCACTGCCGCCGTACTCGCGCTGGCCACCGGCCTGGCCTCGGCCCAGCCGCGGCCGCCCGCGCCGACGCCGACGCCGACGCCGGCTCCTGCGCCGCCGACCCCGCCTGCACCAGCCCCGCCGACCACCGCGACCACCGCCGCCGACCCCGCCCTCGACGTCGATGCGCTGCGCCAAGAGTACCTGAGCCTGCGCGACGAGCTGTTCGCGTCGCGGGCCCGGGCCGCGACCGTGGCCAGCGCGCTCTACTCGACACGCCTCCAGGTCCACCTGACCTTCGCCAATCCGCGGTTCCACGGCGTCACCCGCGCCGCGATCCGGCTCGACGGCGCCAGCGTCTACGACGACGACCGCGGCGCGATCGCCAGCGACGACGCGGTCCGGTTCGACGGCTGGATCGCGCCCGGGCGCCATCAGCTGGTGTTTCGGATCGAGGCGGTCGCCACCGAGGACGATCGCTTCACCTCGGCGACCGAGAGCTCGATCGTGGTCGAGGCCACCGCCGGCAAGGATCTGCGGGTGGTGGCCCGGGCCAAGGACGACGGCGACATCGCCTACGCCTGGCGCAAGCGCGAGCACGGCAGCTACCAGCTCGGGCTCGCGGTCGACGTCAAGACCGTGGCCCGCCCGGGTGGGGCCGCGACCGCCCCCGCGCCGGGCCACGCCGCGCCGGCCGTGCCCGCCGTCCCCGCCGCACCCGCGCCCGCCG
>JAYVSF010000869.1:0-10762 GCA_043775605.1 Myxococcales bacterium | reverse complement strand
CTCGGCGGCGATGCTGGTGCTGGCCGGTCGCGGGCTCGAGCCGGGCCGCGGCCCGGGCCGCACGCCGCTCGACACCGCGGTGCTGGCCGCCGCCCGCGGTCGCCGGTTCGAGCTGGCGCCGCTCGGGCAGTCGAGCTTCTTCGCGCTGACCCGGGCTGCGGTCGGCGCCGAGCTCGGCACCCGCCTGGCCGACGAGCTGCGCCGGGTGTCGGGCGGCAATCCCGGCCACGCCCTGGCCGCACTCGAGGCGATGATCGACGGCGGCACCCTGACCCGGGTCGGGGGCGCGTGGGTGCTGTCGCGCGACGCCGTCGTGCCGCTGCCGGCGGCAGCGCGCCAGGGCGTGATGGCGCGGCTGGCAGGCCTGGCCCCGGCCACCCGGGCCCTGTTGCGCGCGGCCGCGACCCTCGGCGACAGCTTCGACCGCGAGCTGCTCGCCGAGATCGTCGATGACGCCGCGGCCGCCGCTGACGACGACGCCGCCCCGACCGCCGACGACGACCTCGGCCCCGCCGGTCGACCGCCGAGCCCGTCGACGCCAGCGCCAGCGCCCGAGCCGACCGGCGCCGCCGCCGCGAGCCCGGCCGGCGACCGCGCACCGGGCACCGACGCGCTCGAGGCCGCGCTGGCCGACGGCGTGGCCAGCCGGGTGTTGACCGCCGACCCCGCCGCCGGCCAGTTCCGGTTCGCCCACGCTGAGCTCGCCGACGTCCTCGGCCGCGAGCTGCCCGCGACCGCGCATCGCGAATACCACCGGCGGGCGGCGCGGATGCTCGACCGCCGACGCGCCGCGGGCCGCGAGGTGCCGGCGGCGGTGATGGCCCGCCACGTCCGCGCGATCGGCGACCTCGCGCTGGCCTCGCGCTGGTCGCAGACCGCCGCCACCGAGGCCACGCGGCGCGGCGATCTCGCCGGCGCCCTGGCCCACGCCAGCGACGCGCTCGCCCTGGCCACGCCCGATCAGCGACGCGGCGCGGTCCGGCTGGTCGCCGAGCTGGCCGCCCGCCACGGCGACCTCGAGCTCGCCCTCCATCACTTCCGCCTGGCAGCCGACGGCGCCGCCCAGCCCGAGCTGGTCACCCTCGAGCTCGAGATCGCAGACCTCGAGCGTCGACGCGGCGATCTCGCCGCCGCCCTCGACGCCGCCGGCCGCGCGCTGACCCGGGCCCAGCGGCTCGGCGACGCCGCGCTGGCCGCACGCTGCCACCTCGGCCTCGGTCGGATCTACGAGCAACGCGGCGATCACGCGGTCGCCGGCCAGCACGTCACCGGCGGCCTCGCCCTCGCCCGTCGCGCCGGCGATCGCAGGCTGGCCGCCGAGCTCGGCCGTCAGGCCGCCGCGATCGCCACCAACCTCGCCGATCCCGAGCGCGCCATGGCCCTGGTCGCCGCCGCCCAGGCCGACGCGGCGGCCGGCGGCGAGGACGGCCGCCTCGACGCCGCGCTCGCGCTCGAGCTCGGCCGCGCCGCGATCCAGGCCGGCGACATCGGCCGGGCGATCGAGGCCCTCGAGCGCGCGGTGGCGCTGGCCGAGTCGGCCGGCGATCTCGAGCAGCGCGCGCGGTCGCTCAACCACCTCGGCGCCGCCCACTACTACCAGGGCAACTGGGGCGAGGCGCGTCGACTGTGGGAGCACTTCCGCCAGCAGAGCGAACGCCAGGGCGAGCGGCTGGAGACGGTCTACGCCCTCAACAACCTGGGCTCCCTCTACCGCGACCTCGGTCTCTTGGCGGCGGCACGCTCGGCGCTGGGCCGGGCCGCCGAGCTGGCGGCCTCGCTCGACCACGCGCGGATGGGGGCGATGATCCTGTCCAACCTCGGCGAGGTCGACGCGCGGGCCGGCGATCTGGCGGCGGCCCGCGAGCGCTACGATCGCGCGCTCGCCGAGTGTCAGCGGCTCGGTGCGCACGGCGAGGCGCTCGAGACCCGGCGGCGGCTGTCCGAGCTCGACCTCACGCTCGGCCGGGCCGACGAGTCGCTGTCGCGCGCGCTCGAGGCCGCCCGCGACGCCCGCGATCGCGGCTCGCGCTTCGAGGAGGGTGTGCTCCACCGCATCGCCGGCACCGCGGTCCGCACCCAGGGCGACTTCGAGTCGGCGGCCTGGTTCCTCGGCCGGGCCCGCGAGCTGCTCACCGGCCACGGCGCGCGCTACGAGCTGGCTCGGATCTCGTACGAGGAGGCCGAGCTGGCCCGCGCCACCGGCAACGTCCCCGCCGCCCGCGCCCACCTGGCCGCCGCCGAGCGTGAGCTGGTCGCGCTCGGCGCCCGCTGGGATCTCGATCGGGTGCGCGCCCTCGATCGCGCGCTCGGCCCGATCCAGCCCCGGCGGACCGTGGTCGACGACGGCGCCGCCGCGATCGCGGCGGCGATCATCGCCGGCGACCTCGACGGCGCGGTCGAACTCGGCCTCGACGGCGTGCTGCGCACGACCGGCTGCGATCGCGGCTTCGTGCTGGTCCTCGACGGCCAGGGCCGACCGCAGGTCCGGACCCGGCGCCTGCGGCCGGGCGCCCGCCGGTTCGAGCGCGGCGACGCCGACGTGTCCGGCACGATCGTCCGCAAGGTCGCGGCCAGCGGCCAGGCGGTCGCGGTCGCCGACGCGATCCTCGACGAGGATCTGCGCGAGGTCTCGAGCGTGGTCGCGCTCGGCCTGCGCCGGGTGTTCGCCGCGCCGCTGCGCGCCCGCGGCCGGCTGATCGGCATCGTCTACGCCGACTCCAGCGGCGCCGATCTCGACGAGCCGCCGCTCGACGGGGTCGACGTCGAACGGGCCGCGGCGCCGCTGACCGCCGCCCTCGATCACGGGCTGCTGCTGGCCGACGCCCGCCGCAACTCCGAGCTGATGTCGATCCTCGCGCACGAGATCCGCAACCCGCTGGCCGGCATCCTCGGATATTCCGATGTCGCCGCGAGCGGCGCCATGGCCGACGTCAGCGGCGCCATCGGTGGCGCCGACACCGGCCCGAGCTGCCTCGCCGCCGGGGTCCGCCTGGCCCGGATCCGCCACGACGCCGAGCGCCTGCGGCGGCTGGTCGACAACGTGTTCGAGCTGGCCCGCCACGAGGCCGGCCACGTCGACTGGCCACGCGGCCCCGTCGACGTCGGCGCGCTGATCCACGACGTCGGCGACGGCTTCGTCGCGCTCCTGGCCGAGCGCCACCTCGACCTCCAGCTCGCGATCGCGGATCCGCTGGCGCCGGCCCAGGGCAACGCCGATCTCCTGGCCCAGGTCGTGGCCAACCTGCTCGGCAACGCCATCAAGTTCTCGCCCGACGGTGAGCGCATCGACGTCGTCGCCCGGCGCGAGACCGTCATCGGCGGCGATCCCAACGCGCCGCCGATCCCGTCGGGCGATCCCCGGGCCTGGATCCCGACGCCGCCCGGCGACGAGATCGGCGAGGTCGTCCGCATCGACGTCCGCGATCGCGGGCCCGGCCTGTCGGCCGAGCTCCAGGCCCACCTGTTCGAGAAGTTCACCCAGGGCGCCGGCGCCGCCACCCGCGGCGGGCTCGGCCTCGGCCTCTACGTGTGCCGCGAGATCATCCGCCGCCACGGCGGCTCGATCTGGGTCGCGAGCGAGCCCGGCTCCGGCGCGACGTTCTCGGTCCGCCTGCCCGTCGCACTGTAGCTGACCGCGGTCAGTGCGCGACGACGACGAACTCGACGGCGCGCTCGGCGGCAGCGTCCTTGCTGCGCGGCATGGTGGCGCCGACGCCCTCGACCGCGACGAGCTGCGCGCGATCGACGCCGTGGGCGCCGAGGTAGGAGTCGACCGCGGCGGCGCGGGCCGCCGACAGCCGGTCGGCGCGCTTCTCGCCCGTCGCGGCGTGGCCGCGCACCTTGATCCGGAGCGCGGGCCGCTGCTTGAGCCGCGCGAGCACGCCGTCGAGCACCGGCCCGGCGGCCGCCGGCAGCCTGGCCGAGCCGACCGCGAACCCGACGAGGTCGACGATCGCGACGTCGCAGGCGAGCAGGGTGCAGCGCAGCTCGCCGCCCATGACGCACCGGCAGGTGTTGCAGTCGCGGGCGAACGCCTCGCCCACCAGGAAGTAGCGGCCGTCGCCGACGCAGCCGCAGCGATCGTCGCGGCCACCGGCGCCGGGGTCGGCGACCACCGTCGACACCGGGACGTCGACCTCGTCGAGCTCGAGCGTGGCCGCGGCCTCGGCCGCGCACAGCGTGACCCGCAGGCCGTTGCCGACCTCGTCGACGTCGACGGCGAGCACGCCGCGCTGCCCGATCAGCCGGTCACGACGGATGGCCAGCGCCTGCTCGGCCGCGGTCGGCCCCGGCGCGGCGTCAGGGGTCGGGGCCTCGACGGTCGCCGCCGCGTGACCGCGAACTCCGGACCGCGAGCCAGGCGACGCGCTGCAGGCCGCGAGCAGCGCCAGCGCGAGCAGGCCCAACCGGGTCGAGCGCAGGGACCGGGCGACGAGCGCCTGAGGTGTCATCGGCCGATCATACCCTCGACGTCGCGCGCACGGTCGCGGGCCCCGATCGCGGGCGCACACCCTGCGCTCGTGCCGGGGCTACAGACCGGAGATTCCAGCAGCCCGTCTGGCGCGGTTCGTGCAGTCGCGTTCGACCATGCTGGCCCTTCGCCGCCCGCGCCTGCACCCCATCGTGCTCCTCGGCTTGCTCGGGCTCGCCGCCTGCTGGGGCGGCCCGGTCGAGCAGTCGCCCGCCTGCGCCGCCTACGTCCGCTGCATCCAGGCCATCGACGTCGCTGCCGGGCAGACCACCGATCTCGACCGCTACGTGGTCGACGGCACCTGCTGGGGCAACCCGACCCTCGGCGAGGGCTGCACCCGCTCGTGCGAGCGCGCCCTCGAGCGCCTGCGCACCGACCCGTCCCTGCCGGCGGGGTGTGCGCCATGAAGGCCTTCACCCTCGCCTTGATCCTCCTCGGTGCGACCGCCACCGCCGAGGCCCACACGCCCGGCAAGCTGCTGGCGTCCACCCCGTACGTCGTCGCCGGCCTGACCGACAGCCACGCGCTCTACGGCGTGTTCCGGACCGGCAGCGAGCGCTTCGTCGTCCAGTTCACCTACGCCACGCGCTTCGCGCAGCCGGTCGAGCTCCTGGTGCCGCACGTCGACGATCTGCGCGACCATCGACCGGCCTACGCGGTGGTCGGCCCGGGCCTGGCCGCGCCCTCGGCGACGGAGCGGGCGGCGCTGCCGGCACCGCTGCCGGCCGGCTGGGGTGCGGTCGTCGAGCTCGACCGGGTCACGCCGCGGCCGGTGCTGTTCGAGAGCATCATGCGGCGCTTCTACTGGACGAGCGAGCTGCTCGCGATCGTGTTCCCGCGCGGCGCGTCGGAGATCTGGGTCTGGGCGCCGGCCCACACCACTGGCAAGTTCGCGCTCGGCTTCGGCGTGGAGGAGGGTGGCGGCTACCTCAGCGTGTTCGACGACTGGGGGCTGTATGCGTACTGACCGCGCGCGCCGCAGGCTGACCCGCGTCGCGCCGCTGGCGATCCTGGCCAGCGCGGCCACCATCGCGCGCGCGGAGCCGTCGCCGCCGGTCGCCGCCGATGGCCCGCTGTGCGCGCCCCGCTTCACCGTCGCGGTCCCGGTCGAGGTCACGCTGGTCGGGCTCACCGCGGGCGTCCGCCCGGAGGTGCTCTACCGGTTCGGCGCCGACGGCGCGCGCAGCCGGGTCCGGCTCGCGGTCGGCCTGCTCGACGGTCCCGACCAGTTCTTCCTGCCGATCTCGCTGGGCTATCGCGCGATCTTCCGCCAGCGCGCCCGGGTCCAGCCCGCGGTCGGGGTCGGGCTCGAACTCCAGCACCGGCTGGTCTCGGACTTCCACGCGGTCCGCCAGTACGGCGGCTACGTCGAAGGCGGCCTCGAGGTCGCGATCGATGGCCGGTGGTCGATCGGCCTGATGATGGCGATCGACGTCATGATCTACGGCGGCCCCGGCATCGGGCTCGGTCCCCGCCTGTTCGTCGCCGCCCGGCTCTGATCTGTCCCGCGGCTCGCCCGCCGGACGCCCGCGCACCGCGGTCACGACCGGCCGCCCTCGATGCGGTACCCTGGCCACCTCATGTTCCGCGAGCTGGGTCACTTCCTGCGTCACGCGCCGGCCGCGCTGCGCCTGAAGCGTCGCGTGGGTCAGGCGGAGCTCTACGACCACCTGTGCGGCGCCAGCGACGAGGCCGGCCTCGGGGCGTGGCGGGCCCGACTGGTCGGCGATCTCACCGGTGACGTGCTCGAGGTCGGCGCCGGCACCGGCCTGATGTTCCGGCACTACGGCGCCGGTGCGAGGGTGACCGCTCTCGAGCCCGCGGCGCACTTCGCCGCCCTCGCCGCCCCGCGGGTGGCCGCGGCCACCGCCACCATCGCGGTCGTCGACGGCACCGCCGAGGTCTTGCCGGGCGCGGACGGGAGCCGCGACGGCGCGGTCATCGGCCTGGTGCTGTGCTCGGTGCCCCGCCCCGCGACCGCGCTGGCCGAGCTGGCGCGGGTGCTGCGGCCCGGCGCCCCGCTGCGGCTGATCGAGCACGTCCGCAGCCCGCGCGCGGTGGCCGGTGTCCTGATGCGCGTCGCCAACCCGCTGTGGCGTGCGCTCAACGGCCAGGGCTGCAACCTGCACCGCGATCCGCTGCCCGCGATCCGGGCCGCCGGCTTCACCATCGACCGGGTCGAGCCGTTCCAGGTGTTCTCGCCGGGCCTGCCGGCCTTCCCGATGCGCGCGATCTGGGCCCGCGCTGCCACCTGATCTACTACTCCTCGAAATCTTCGGACCGTGCGACGATTCCAGGCCGCGCACGGCGCGGCCCGGCGGCGAGTGCCGCCGAGCGCCGAGGTGCGCCCCCGCGGCCTCAGCCCGTGGGGCGGGACGGCACGCCCGGTGGGATCGACAGCGCGGCCGACGGGCCGCGTTTGGTTGCGGCCCGCCGGCCGCGCTCTGAGGGTTGGTATGAATGAGGTCTCCGAAGACGCGGCGGGGCGCGGCGGCCAACCCTCGGCTCTGAACCCGTACAGATCGGGCGCGTCCGGCCCGGGGTGTACGCTGTCCGGATGTCCCGACGCGTGCTGCTCGGACTCGCCGTCACGGCCACGGCGGCGTGCTCGTCCCCCGCCACCGGCGGCTTCCCCACCACGCCGCCCGGGACGGCGCCGATCCAGCACGTCCTGGTGCTGAACATCGACGGCTTCCACGGCCGCGACCTCGACCGCTACCTCGCGCGCGTGCCCGCGTCCACGCTCGCCCGCCTGACGGCGCTCGGCGCCCACTACCCGAACGCGTCAGCGCCGTTTCCGTCCGACTCGTTTCCCAGCGTGCTGGCGTTCGCCACCGGCGGCACGCCGCGCTCGACCGGCGTCTTCTACGACATCTCGTACGATCGCGCGCTGTCGCCGCCGGGCTCGTCCTGCGCCACGACCGGCACGGTGGTCGACTTCAGCGAGGTCGCGGATCTCGACAGCACGCGGCTCGACGGCGGTGGCGGCCTCGACGTCGCGCACCTGCCGCGCGATCCGGCGCGGGCGTGCGCCGTGGTCTATCCCCACGACTACCTGCGGGTGAACACCCTGTTCGAGGTGGTCAAGGCCAGCGGGCGCCGCACCGCGTGGTCGGACAAGCACCTCAGCTACGAGATCCTGCAGGGACCGTCGGGTGCCGGCGTCGACGATCTGTTCGATCCCGAGATCGCCGCGGTCGACACCCGGACGCTGGCCGCGGTCACCGACTACGACCGATCCAAGGTCGACGCCGTCATCAACGAGATCGACGGCAAGGACCACGCCGGCAACCCGACGACGGTGCCGGCGGTGTTCGGCATGGACTTCCAGGCGGTCAGCGTGCAGCAGAAGCTGTGGGGCTACGCCGACGCCGCCGGGACCCCGATCCCGAGCCTCGAGGCGGCGATGGACTCGGTCGACCAGCAGCTCGACCGGATCGTCCTCGAGCTCACGGCCAACGACCTGTGGCCATCGACGGTGGTCGTGATCTCGGGCAGCCACGGCCAGTCGCCGATCGATCCGCTGGCGGTGAACCGGCTCGCGTCCACGGTCGTCCCGGGGCTGGTCGACTCGGTCGGCGCCGGCACGCTGGCCCACGCCACCCAGGACGCGGTCGCGCTCCTGTGGTTGACCAACCGGGGACGGACCGGGGCGGTGGCCCAGGCCCTCCTCGACAACCAGGTCGTCGCCGGCCTCGACCACGTGATCGCGGGCGCCGGGATGATCGCGATGTTCGGCGATCCCGCCGCTGACTCCCGGATCCCCGACGTCATCGGCGTGGTCAAGACCGGCACGATCTACACCGACAGCCACAAGAAGCTCGCCGAGCACGGCGGCGACAGCGACGACGATCGCAAGGTCGCGCTGCTCGTGCTCGGCGGCACCGCGGCCGCCGCCGTCGAGGCTGGCCCGGTCGAGACCCGGCAGCTCGCCGCCACCGTGCTGGCCGCGCTCGACCTCGACCCGGCGAGCCTGGACGCCGTCCGGCAAGAGCCCACGGTCGCGCTGCCCGGGCTGACCTTCCAGCACTGACGACGAGTCGAGCTGCCGTCGATGCGGCGCGCTACGCTGACGACGCGGCGCCACCGGCCGCCTCGACCCCAGCAAGGGCGTCGCGATCGTCGCGGTCAGCGACCGCCGGGTGTTCGTGGCCAGGGCGCGCGGCCCGCACTTCGAGGTGCCGCTCGCCGAGGTCGTCGGCGTGCGCGAGGGCCGCGGGTTCCTGGGGGCGGCCGGCGACCTGCCGGACGTGATCCTGCGCCTGCAGGACGGCGTCGAGCTCGGCCTCCAGCTCCGCGAGCACGCGCGCTGGCTGGCCGTGCTCGGCGGGCTCATCGCCGCGCGCTGATCGCGAGCCCGTGGTCGACGGTCCGCCACACCTGCAGCCGCGCGTCGGTCACGCCGTCGTCGGGCCCGAGCGTGATCGCCAGCCCAGATGGGCGGCCCCGGCAGCCGCCGACCAGCGCGAGCGCGGCCAGTCCACCGACGGTCGCGCGAGCGTGCCGCATGGGGCGACGAGGGTATCCCGGCTGCGTGCACCGCGCGGCGCGGCACGACCGGAACCGGCAGGCGCAACTCCCCGAGCGCGACCGCTACCAGTCCTCGCCGTAGTCGAGCTGGATGTCGCCGGTGCGACGCCGGATCTGCTCCTTGCGCTGCTCGCGCGAGTCGTGCTCCAGGGCATCGAGCTTGTCGCCGGTCGGCGTGTCGGGTGTGTCGCCCTCGGCGTCGTCGTGCGGCCAGCGGAGTTGGGGCTGGGTCGGCGCGTTCGAGCTGCTGCCCTGGCCCTGTCCGCCCTGGGCCTGCGTGGGATCGTCCGACGGATCGCCCTGGCCCGAGCCCTGCTGATCGCCCGCGGAACCCGAACCCGAACCCGAACCCGAACCCGAACCCGAACCCGAACCCGAGCCCGAGCCCTGCTGATCGCTGCCCGAGCCCTGACCTTGCTGCGATTGATCGCCGCCCTGGCCCTGCTGCCCCTGCTGGCCTTGCTGCCCCTGCTGCCCCTGCTGGCCTTGCTGCCCCTGCTGGCCTTGCTGCCCCTGCTGGCCTTGCTGCCCCTGCTGGCCTTGCTGCCCCTGCTGGCCTTGGCCCTGCTGCTGCTGCTTGTGCTCGCGCTCGCGCTGCCGCAGCGCCAACTCGAGGTTCATGCGGGCGACGTCGAGCCGGGTGTCGGCGCGCAGCGCGTCCTTGTACGCCGCGATCGCCTCGTCGAGCTTGTGCTGCTTCATCAGCACGTTGCCGCGATTGAAGTGGGCTTTGCCGCGCAGGGCGAGGTCGGGGCTCACCGCCGCGCGCGCAAGCTCCTTCATCGCGTCAGCGTAGGTCGCATCCTGGTCGAGTCCCTCGGGCTGGGCCGCCGCCTTGCCGATCAACGCGGTGCCGCGGTCGTATGCCAGCCCGGCGCCGTCGACTCCTGCGTCCCGCGCCCGGCCGTACGCCTTCACCGCGTCGTCGTAGCGCTGCTCGGCATAGGCCTTGTTGCCGTCTTCGACGTCAGGATCCTCGCGCCACAGCGGCTCCCAGCCACCGAGCGCCAGCACCAGCACCGCGATCGGCCAGCGACCCGTACGCATCATCCCCTCGAGAATGCCACGCCCCCTCCTCCCATGCACGACGCAGCAGGAGTTAGGAGTCGGGCTCGGGTACGGAGTCGGGCTCGGGTACGGAGTCGGGCCCGGGTACGGAGTCGGGCTCGGTCGCTGATCTACAGCTCTCCAGCTTGCTCGAGGGCGGTCCGGATCAGCGAGGGCGATAGCCAGATGCCCACCTTCACCATGTCCTCGAGAAGGGGCGCGATCCGGTCCAGCACGCCGCGCCGCTTCGCCTCGATGAGGACGCCGACCGTGCCGCAGGCGACCAAGCCAAGGCGCTTCGCCGCGATGCGGGCCCTGCGGTCGTCGACGAGCACGAGGTCACCGGCCGGCGGATGGGTGTCGGGGTGGTGTCGGGGTGCTGCTCTATCAGGCGCGTGAGCAGGACAAGCCCTGGACGCTCATCGACAGGTCGTTCAGGTGGATCGAGCAAGCGGGCGCCTGGCGTCCCTGACCCCTGCTGCTCGGGATCGGGCGTGGGTTCGGCGACGGGCACAGGTTCGGCGACGGGCACGCCGACGTCGATGTCGGGCAGTGGATGCCCTGTCGGGAACGGGTCGATTCTGCTTGCTCTGCGTGACGATTCGCGATATCGGTGCAATCAAGATGAGGGCGGCGCAGGGCAAGTTCGAGTTCAAGACCTGGGGCGGCAAGCGAAGAGGGGCCGGGCGCAAGGCGGTGGTGAGGCCGGGCCGG
>JAYVSF010000868.1:0-16225 GCA_043775605.1 Myxococcales bacterium | reverse complement strand
GGAAGGCCGCTCCGCTTCGAGCTCGGCGGGCGCGCGGCGAGGCGGCGGCGGCGGGCTCGAGGGGCGTCGCATGGCGGCGTCGTCGCCCGGCGCGCTCGCGCCAGCCTCCTCGATGCTGAGAATGAAGTCGCCGATGTAGATCTTGTCGGCCTCCTTCACGACGAGCGGGCTCGTGATCTTGCGCCCGTTGACGTAGGTGCCGTTGGTGCTCTTCAGGTCGACGATGATGAACTTGCCGTCCTTGAGCACGATCCGGGCGTGTCGCTTCGACACGTTGCCCTTGGGCAGGACGATGTCGTTGCCCTGGACCCGGCCGATCGTGATCTCCGCCTTGTTGAAACTGATGCGGCGCTGCTCGCCGCCCTTCTCGGTGATGACGATCGCGAACATGGACACTCCCGTCCGGGGTCGCCGGTCAGACCGCGGCCCCAGGGCCCGAAAACCCTAACGTTTCTCGACGCACAGGGTCAAGCCGTGGGGGGCGCCCTTCGCAGCCAGGGCACGCCCAAGGGCAGCCGTCAGGTCGCACCCGCGGGCGGGCCGGCGCGGCTCGGCACCGGCGGCTCGCGGGTCTCGCTGCCGCGCAGCCCCAGCTCCTCGCCCCACACCGCCCACACCCCGAACCCGGCGAGCGCCAGCAGCCCGACGACGATCACCACGTCGGGCCACCGGCGCTGGATCATGAATGGAAGCTAGCACGCCGTCGTCCAGGCACGGCATGATGTCGCCCATGGTCCCTCCGCGCGTGGTCTCCCGGGCCCTCGGCCTCGCCCTGGTCGCGTTGGTCGCGCTGTCGGTCGCCGGGCCGACGGTCGCCCTGGCCCGCCCGCGCCCGGCCCCGGGGGTCGCCAAGCCCAAGCGCTACCTGTTCGAGCTCCTCGGCGTGACCGCGCAGCCGGTGGTCGGCGAGCACGCGGCCGAGCTGACCGTCGCGGTCAAGGCCCAGGCCGACAAGGTCCTGTCGGCCCACCCCCAGCTGGTGGCCACCCAGGCCGACACCCCGGCCATCGACGCCGGCGCGCCGGTCTGGAAGAAGTACCTCGCCGCCCAGAAGCTCGACGGCGCCTACCGGGTCAACATCGAGCTCATGGGCTACGAGGAGACCGTCGAGGATCTCGATCCCGGCGACAAGATCGACCTGCGGCTGACCATCCGGCTGACCTTGCGCATGTTCGGCGAGATCATCCCGGCGCGGACCATGGGCTTCACCGGCGACGGCGGCTCGACCATCAAGGCCGACGTCGGCCGCAAGCTGCGGCCCCGCGATCGCGACTTCAACCTGGCCGGCGCGATCGAGCTGGCGGTCAACGACGCGCTGGCGTCGTCGCTGCACACGCTCGAGACCGCGCCACCCGCAAAAAAATAGGTGGCCCGGGCTCGCGTGGCGGCGAGCGCGGGTCGGACTGCATCGCCCGCTCGCCGGGACCGGCCCCCGGTCATCGCGGGGTCGCCCTCGGCCTGTGGCCAGGCACCACCGCGGTCGACGTCGACGGCCGGCTCGACGAGCTGGTGGGGCTGGGCGCTACCGACGTCGCGGTGGTGGTGGCGTGGTCGCAGCCCGACGTCGCGGCCACCGCGATCTCGGCGGGCCCCGTCGATGACGCGCTGGTGCGCGCCGCGCTCGCTGGCGCCGCGACCCGCGGCCTGCGCGCGACCTTGTTCCCCATCCTGCAGCTCGATCGGGTCGGGCCCGGGCAGTGGCGCGGGGCCCTGGCCCCCACCGACGTCGACACCTGGTGGTCGAGCTACGAGGCCTTCATCGTCCACCACGCCGACCTCGCGGCCGGCGCCGGCGCCGCCGCGCTGGTCATCGGATCCGAGCTGGGCTCGACGGAGGGCTGGCGCGACCGCTGGTATCACCTGATCAGCCGGATCGAGCGGCGCTACACCGGCGCCTTGCTCTACAGCGCGAACTGGGATCACTACGGCCAGGTCACGTTCTGGGATCGGCTGGCCGCGGTCGGCGTCACCGGCTACTTCGAGCTGTCACGCGACCACGCGGCCTCGGTCGACGCCCTGGTCGCCGGCTGGGGCCCGGCGCGCGACGCGCTGCTCGCGTTCGCCGCCGCCCGCAAGCAGCCGCTGTGGCTGACCGAGGTCGGCTACCCCAGCGTCGACGGCGGCGCGGTCACCCCGTGGGACTACACCCGCCGTGGCCCGGTCGACGTCGAGGAGCAGCGACGCGGCTTCGCGGCCCTGGCCCAGGCCTGGGCCGGACGCGACCTCGCCGGCCTGTTCGTGTGGGAGTGGAGCGGCGCCGGTGGCCCGGCCGATCGCGGCTACACCCCACGCGGCAAGCCCGCGGCCTGCGAGCTGGCGGCCTGGTTCAGCGCGCCCGCGCCCAGGCGAGCCTCGGCGAGCGATCACGAATGACGCGGTTCACGGGCAGACGTTGACGCTGTCGAAGCGCGCGCTGCCGGGGGTGGGCTCGCTGGCCGGGGTCTCGCCGAGCACCCGGATCGGCGCGCTCGCCGGCGGCGCCGCGCCGGTGGAGGCCAGGAGGTTCCAGGTCAGGCCGTCGGGCGCCGTCTCGAACCACACCCCTCCGCCGACCGGCCGCATCCGCCACCAGGTCATTGCGACCGGGTCGAACGGTACCGACGCTAGCAAGTTCGCGCCGACCCGGGCCTCCATCATGCCGCCGACCACGCCGATCGACAGCCCGGTGTTCTGCAGCTCGAGGCGGGTCCGGCTGCTGGCCCCGGTCAGGGTCCGATCGATCTGGACCAGCGTGCCGGCCGGACCGAACGGCACCGCCACGTGGGTGCAGCCGCCGAGGGCGCCCGCCTCGTTGGCGACCGGGGTCACCGCGAGGCGACCGCCCGCGTTCTGGACCATGGCGTTGCTGCTGAACGCGGTGCCCCAGCCGCCGCAGGCCTGGCCGTTGGGGAAGGTGGTGCCGTTGCCGGGATCGAGGCAGCCGGTGGTCGGCGGTGCGTCGGTCGCGGCGTCGGTGGCGGCATCGGCGGTAGCTGCGTCGGTGCGAGCATCGCTGGCGGCGTCGGTCGGCGCGTCGCGGCCGCCGTCGACGGCATCGCCGGTCACACACTGATCGGCGTACGGTCCGGAGCCGCTGGCGAAGCGGTCGCCCGACGGGCAGGTGTCGTCGGGGAAGCTGCAGTAGCCGACGTCCTCGCAGGTGCCCTGGCGACCGAACACGCAGTCGCGATCTGTGTCGCACGCGAACGAGGTCGAGCGCAGGCAGGCCGGCTGCGACAGCGCGATCGCCGCCAGCATCGCCGCGCGCGACGCGCGGGCCAGGGCGCGCATCAGAACTGCCCCGCCCATGACAGCACGCCGCCGCCGGCGGTGGGCGCGAGCGCGACGCGGACGGTCTCGCCCGGATGGCGCCACAGGCGGTACGCGCCGAGGCCGGTCAGCGCCACGCTGGCGCCGGCTACGAGGCTCGCCACCAGGCGCTTGCTGTGCGCGCGATCGACCGCGCGCGCGTAGTCGGCGTAGGTCGGCGCGGACTCGGCGTCGTCGAGGTCGGTGCGGGCCAGGCCGTAGGTGACCCCGCCGCCGACGGCGAGCGCGACACCGCCGCCGACCAGCGCCCAGCCGGGCGCGTCGCGGTACCAGGCCGCGGGGGCGGGCGCACGGACGATCGGTGGCGGCGGTGCCGGAGGCGGTCGCGGCGCGACGTCGACCGGCGGCGGCTCGGGCTCGGGCGGTGGCGGCGCCGGCGGTGGTGCGTGCTCGCAGACGTCGATGGCCTCGCGCGCGGCGGCGGCCGCGGGGCGCTCGGGCCGGGTCGAGAGGAAGCGCTGGTAGAACGTGATCGCCTGCGGGCACTGGCCGAGCTGGACGTGGATCTGCGCGATGGCGTAGAGCAGCGCCGGCTGGGGATCGAGGCTGTAGGCGATGGTCAGCTCGGTGAGCGCGTCCGCGAGCTCGCCCTCGGCGTGGAGCGCGGTCGCGCGCTCGACGTGGGCCCTGGCCTCGGCCCGGGCGTCCGCGCGAGCGACCGTCGGCGCGGCCAGGGTCACGAGCAGCAGGGCGAGGATGGTGCGGAGCATGTCGTGTCGTGAGCGCGATCAGCGCGTGGGCGGGAACAACGCCTTGGGGTCCCAGGTGCCATGCGGCGGGTGCGTCGAGCCGGTGCGCTTGCCCGGCTTGCGCTCGGGGGTGGCGGGCGCGGTGGCCGGGACGACGACGGGCGGCGGCGACGGCGCGGCGATCGGTGCGTCGATCGGTGCGTCGATCGGTGCCTCGGCGACGCGCTCGATCGGTGGCGCGACCGGCGGCCGCGCGATCGCTGCCGCGCCGGTGGCGTCCGCAGGTGCGGGCGGCGGCGTGGTGGCGCGGTCGACGGGCGTCGGGCTGAGCGCCGCGCTGGGCACGGGCGTGGGCGGCGCTGCCGGTTCGGCCGCCGACGGTGCGCCGCGCAGCGCGATCGCGACCAGCACCGCCAGCGGCGCGGCGGCCACCACCGATGCCAGCAGCCAGCCGCGCCAGCGCCGGCGTGGCCGCACATCGACCTCGTCGTCGTCGGTGGCCAGCGCGGACAGATCGTCGACCACCGGCCGCGCGGGCGGCGGCCGCGCGGGTGCCGGCAACGCGGGCGCCGGCAACGCGGGCGTCGGCGGCGGGCTCGGGCGGGTCGCTGGCGGCGGCAGCGCCACGGCCACGGGGCGCGACGGGCCGGTGGTCGCGTCGGCAGTGCCGATCTTGGCGCGGGCCCGGGCCAGCAGTGAGCCTGGCGCCGCGGCGACCTCGACCGGCACGTCGGCGGGCGCCGGGACCACGCCGCTGCGGTCACCGTCGAAGTCGATCGAGATCTCGGGCTCGTCGTCCTCGACCAGCCACGGCATCACCCGGTCGCCGAACACCCCGCGCATGAAGTCGCTGAGCGCGGTCGTCGAGGTCTGCAGCCGGGCGACGACCGCGAACCGCTCGAGCGCGAGCCGCAACTCGTCGGCTGTCTGGTAGCGATCGGCGGGCGCGAACGCCAGCGCCTTGAGGATGATCGCCTCGAGCGCCGCCGGCAGATCGGGCCGGATCGTCGACGGTGGAGGGATCGATCCCTGGGTGATCGAGGTCATCGTCAGGAAGTCGTTGGCGCCCTTGAACAGGCGGCGGACGGTGACCAGCTCGTAGAGCACGATGCCGAGGCAGAAGACGTCGCTGCGGCGATCGATCGCGCCGCCCAGGCACTGCTCGGGCGACATGTACGCGACCTTGCCCTTGAGCAGATCGGTCCCGGTCTGGGTGGTCTGGGCCGCCGCGGTCGCGATGCCGAAGTCGATCACCTTCACGTCGCCGTCGAGGCCGATGAGGATGTTGGCCGGCGACACGTCGCAGTGGACGATGCCCAGCAGCTTGCGATCGTCGCCCCGCAGCTCGTGGGCGTGGTGCAGCGCCGCCGCCGCCGCCAGCACGATCGTCACGCAGTGATCGACCGGCATCCGCTGATCGGTCTCGGCGAGATGGGCCAGCACCTTGCGCAGGTCCTCGCCGTGCACGTACTCCATCGCGAAGAAGTACTCGCCGTCCTCCTCGCACAGCTCGTGGACCTGGACGATGTTGTGGTGGTGGAGCGACGCCGCCAGCCGGGCCTCGTCGAGGAACATCTGGACGAAGCGCGGCTCGCGCATCTGCTCGTCGTGGATCCGCTTGATCACGACGTGGCGCTTGAAGCCCTCGATGCCGGCGACCCGCGCCAGGATCACGTCGGCCATGCCGCCGCTCGCCAGGTGGCGGACGAGCTGGTACCGGCCGAGGCTGGCCTTGGGCTGGGCGGCGGACTTCACCGGCCTCCAGCGTCGTGGATGGCGGCCGAGCCGTCAAGGCAGGACCTCACCTCGGCCGGCGGTCGGTGCCAGTCATCGATCGAATGGGCCCTGCTCGATACCCCACTCGTACCTCGGTCCCGGGTGACCTCGAACGGGCACCGGACGCGGGCCGGTACGCCGGCTGACGCCTTCAGGAATCTTCGCTCGCCGAGGCTCGCTACGGGTGTACGAAGTTCCCCATCCGCGACCAGCGCAGGCCGAACGGCGGCACGACGGTCGAGTCGGGGCCCTTGGACAGCCAGATGAACATGGCCTTGCCCTTGAGGTTCTCGAGCGGCACCGGGCCCCAGGCCCGCGAGTCGTTGGAGTTGGAGCGGTTGTCGCCCATCGCGAAGAAGTGGCCGGGCGGCACCACGTAGTGGAGCTGGGGCGCGCACTCCGAGGCCGGGGCGGCACCGACCGGCAGCGACGGCTCGACCTTGCCCATCGCCCGGGTCCGCTCCTCGACGGATCGGCGGTCCTTGCCGCACGAGAACAGCGGCCCGCGGGCCCGCAGCCGATCGAGATCGTCGTCGGGCACGGTCGGGAAGTCGTGGGGGTCGGCGTGGGCCGGGCCGCGCGGCCGGTCCTCGTTGTGGTAGGTCGAGAACGCGTGGCCGCCGAGCCGCTCGCGGTAGTGGCTGCAGCCGCCGACCGCGCTGTCGACGTTCTTCGACCACACCCCGGTGCTCTCGTCCTGGTCCCAGTACACGCACGGCTGATCGACGAAGATGTCCTCGACCGGCTTGCCGTTGACGTACAGGAGGCTGCAGCGGACCTCGACGGTGTCGCCGGCGATCGCGACCGCGCGCTTGATGAAGTCGCGCTCGGGCGTGCACGGGTTCATGAACACCACGACCTCGCCGCGCCGGGGCCCGCGGACGTCGAACAGCTTGGTCCGCGTGTACGGCACCCGGACGCCGTAGACCAGCTTGTTGACGAAGATGAAGTCGCCGATCTGCATGGTCGGGATCATCGACGCCGACGGGATCTTGAAGGCCTCGACCACGAACGCGCGCAGCAGCAGGGCGATCACCACCGCCCACACGATCGACTCGGTGTACTCGCGCGACAGCGAGCGGCGATCGCCGGCCGCGCGATCGACCAGGCCGTCGAGCCGCGGCAGCTTGCGCTTGATCGCGGCCAGGTCGGCACTGGCGAGCGCGCCCTGCATCGCGGTCATCGCGGTCCGCAGCTCGGCGTGGACCGCGCGGTCGTCGCCGCTGCTCGGCCGGCCGCCGAGCAAGCTGCGGGCGGCGCTGACCAGCGCCTTGGCCTCGGTGGCGACCCGGCGATCGTAGCGATGGGCGGTGGTCGCGGCGGCGGCGGCGGTCATCGAGCCTCTCAGTCGACCTTGAGGATGGTCAGGAACGCTTCCTGCGGCAGCTCGACCGAACCGACCGACTTCATGCGCTTCTTGCCCTCCTTCTGCTTGTTGAGCAGCTTCTTCTTGCGGCTGATGTCGCCGCCGTAGCACTTGGCGGTGACGTCCTTGCGCATCGCCTTGACCGTGACCCGCGAGATGATGCGGCTGCCGATCGCGGCCTGGATCGCGACGTCGAACATCTGCCGGGGCACGACCTCCTTCATCCGCGTGCACAGCTCGACGCCGCGGTGGTAGGAGGTGTCGCGGTGGGTGACGATCGACAGGGCGTCGACCCGATCGCCGTTGATGAGGACGTCCAGCCGCACCAGATCGGCCTCCCGGTAGCCGGCGGGCTCGTAGTCGAGGGAGGCGTAGCCGCGGCTCATGGTCTTCAAGCGATCGTAGAACCCGAAGACCACCTCGGCCAGCGGCAGCTCGTAGTTGACCCGGACCCGGCCGCCGGGATCGTAGTGGAGGCCGAGCTGGCGGCCGCGCCGCTCCTCGCACAGCTGCATGATCGGCCCGACGTACTCCTGCGGCAGGTGCACGGTGGCGTTGATGATCGGCTCCTCGATCTTGTCGGCCTTGCCCTGGTCGGGGACCTTGGCCGGGTTGTCGATGACGACCGCGACGTCGCTGCCGGGCATGAAGACCCGGTACTCGACGCTGGGCGCGGTGGTGATCAGGTCGAGATCGAACTCGCGCTCGAGCCGCTCCTGGATGATCTCCATGTGCAGCAGGCCGAGAAAGCCGCAGCGGAAGCCGAAGCCGAGCGCGGCCGAACTCTCGGGCTCGTAGGTGACCGCGGCGTCGTTGAGCACCAGCTTGCCGAGCGCGTCCTTGAGATCCTGGTAGGCGTCGGCGTCGACCGGGAACATGCCGGCGAACACCATCGGCTTGACCGCCTTGAAGCCGGGCAGGGGCGCCGGGCACGGTCGGTCGTCGTCGGTCAGGGTGTCACCGACCCGGGCGTGGGCGATGTCCTTGATCGCGCCGGCGACGATGCCGACCTCGCCGGCGTCGAGGGTGTCGACCTCGAGCAGGTGCGGGGTGCGGACCGCGACCATGGTGCAGTCGTAGACCTGGCCGGTGGCCCAGAACCGCATCTTGGTGCCCTTCTTCAGGGAACCCTTGAACACCCGCACCAGGACCACCACGCCGCGGTAGGTGTCGTACCAGGAATCGAAGATCAGGGCCTCGAGCGGGGCCGCGCGGTCGGCGACCGGCGGCGGGATGCGGTGGACGATGGCCTCGAGCATCTCGGGCACGCCGAGGCCGCTCTTGGCCGACACCAGGCAGGCGTCGCTGGCGTCGAGGCCGATCGTGTTCTCGATCTGCTCCTTGACCCAGTCGGGCCGGGCCACCGGCAGGTCGATCTTGTTGAGGACCGGGATGATGTCGAGGTCGTTGTCGAGCGCGACGTAGACGTTGGCCAGGGTCTGGGCCTCGACGCCCTGGGCGGCGTCGACCACCAGCAGCGCGCCCTCGCACGCGGCCAGGCTGCGCGACACCTCGTAGTGGAAGTCGACGTGGCCGGGGGTGTCGATCAGGTTGAACTGGTAGTCGAGGCCGTCCTTGGCCCGGTACTTGAGCCGGACCGACTGGGCCTTGATGGTGATCCCGCGCTCCTTCTCAAGATCCATCGTGTCGAGGAACTGGGCCTCGCGATCGCGCTCGGTGAGCGCGCCGCAGGTGTCCAGGATCCGATCGGCCAGCGTGGTCTTGCCGTGGTCGATGTGGGCGATGATCGAGAAGTTGCGGATGCGCTCGGCGGGGAAGGGCATGGGTGATCGCGGCGGTACAGCAGGGCTCACACGCGCCACTCGACGCCGTGATGGCGCGCACCATACGTGGCGAGGTCGGCATGGTCAACCGGGCCCCGATCACACCCGGGCCACCGCCGGTCACGGCCACGGCTTGCGTCACCCGCACCCGCCCGTTACGCTCCTTTGATGCAGGATCGACGCGCCGACTGTTCAGAGCCCTACCGATCGCCGCGGGGCCGGTCCGGGCTGGCGCCTGCGTTGCTGCTGCTGACCGCGGGCCTCGGCGGGGTCGGGTGCAACAAGGGCAGCAAGAAGCCGACCACGCCGTCCAACACCAGCGGCGACACCGACAGCGCGGTCGCCAAGGTCGACCCGACCCTGTGCGAGACCACCGGCAAGAACGTGATGAGCTACGACCTCAATCACGATGCCCGGCCCGACGTCTGGAAGATGTACCGGCGCGATGACAGCGCCGGCACCACCCTCGAGATCCTGACCTGCAAGCAGGTCGACTTCGACCACGACGGCCGCAAGGACTGGGTGGTCGGCTACACGCCGAAGGGCAGCGAGGCGTTCGAGAAGGCCGACTTCGACTACGACGGCCGCTTCGACATGTCGACGGTCTACGATCCCAAGACCGGCAAGCGGCTCGAGGTCGAGCGCGACAGCGACTTCGACGGCCAGTACGACATCAAGGAGATCTACGATCGCTTCGGGATCCTCAACTCGATCCGGCGCGACCGCAACGGCGACGGCCAGCCCGACTACTGGGAGCAGTACAAGGACGGCACGCTGATCGCGATCCTCTACGACGACGACTACGACAACAAGGTCGATCGCAAGGAGGAGGTGCCGGGCATGCGGCCCAAGTTCGTCGCCCCCGAGCCCGGCCGGGCGCCCGCCGAGGGCACGATCCCGACGACTGCGCCGGCGACGCCCACGACCAAGGCCCCGGCCACGCCCGCCGGCAAGTGAGCACGGGATCGTCCCGACCGTGCCGACCGTGCGTATCGACAAGCCCTGGGGCCACGAGCTGATCTGGGCTCACGCCGAGCGCTACGTCGGCAAGATCCTCCACATCCGGGCCGGCGAGGCGCTGTCCTTGCAGTACCACCGGGCCAAGGACGAGACCGTCATGGTCCTGTCGGGGGCGTTGCAGCTCGAGCGCTTCCTCGACGGCGAGTCGCCGACGGTGGTGGTGCTCGGCCCGCGCGATCCAGTCCACCTGCCGCCCGGCACCCGCCATCGCATGACCGCGCTCGAGGACACCGACGTCCTCGAGGTCTCGACTCCCGAGCTCGACGACGTCGTCCGCCTCGACGATCGCTACGGCCGCACCGGCACCTGACCGTGACCCTGACACTGATCGAGATCCACCAGCAGCTCGATCAGGTGTTCGAGCTCACGCGCGAGCTGATCGTCCTCGGCGACGGCGTCCACGCCAGCCGGGCACTCGCCGCCTATCGCGCGCTCACCGCCGGTCACGCCGCCGCCGAGGAGGCGCTGCTCCTGGCCTGCCTGCCCGACGACGCACGCTGGCCGGCGACCTTGTACACCGGCCAGCACGTCAAGCTCCTGGTCGGGATGGACCGGGCCATCGACGTCGTGGCCGCGGTCGCCGCCCCGGCGCCGCGCTGGCGGATCATGGCGTTGTGCGCGCTCGACGCGCTGATCCCGGTCATGCACCTGGCCGAGCACCACCACGCCGCCGAGGAGCTCGAGCTGTTCCCGCACGTGCCGGCCGCGCTCGCCGCCGAGGTCGCCGCCGCCGGCGCGCGCGACTTCTCGCGCCACGCCGACGTCCTCGCTGCGTGCAAGGCAAGGCTGGCCCTCGGCCCCGCGGCGCGGTGATGGTCGCCACCCCGGGGGCGCGGTGGCCTACTTCGGCGGGTCGCAGAAGACGAAGTACTGGCCGTCCGCAGGCTTGCAGTTCTGCTCGATGTGCTGGGAGACGTCGTCGCGCGCCGCCTCCTCGGTCGCGCCGTAGCCCGTCGCCTCGGTCCCCGAGCAGGACAGGTGGCAGACGAACTTGGCCGCCGCGGGGCCGTCGCTGGCGCCCGCTCCGCCCCCGGCGTTCGCCGGGGCCGCCGTCGCCGCGGGCTTCGCACAGCCGCCCGCGAGCACCGCGGCGAGCACCAGGGTCCCGAACATCGTCATTCGATCGCGCATGCTTGCTCCTGTTAGGTTGGTGAGGATCCCTCGCTTGCGGTCGGGACGCCAGAGGTTCGGGGCGCTGGGCGGCGGGGGCGCGCGGCCGGGACGCCGGATCACCGGCCGCCGAGGCTGACCGAGGCCCGTGCTACGATCGAGGCGTGATGCCGACCGTACCCTCGACGCGCACCGCGACGGTGGCCGACTGGCTGGCCCAGCCGGACGACGCGCGCATGGAGCTCATCGACGGCGAGCTGATCCCGAAGGCCGCGCCGACGTTCGAGCACGGTCAGGCGCAGCTCGCCACCGGCACCGCCCTCGGTGGACCGTTCGCGCGGCGGCTGGGTGGTCCCGGCGGGCCGGGCGGCTGGTGGCTCGCAAGCGAGGTCGACATCCTGCTCGACGGTCGCGGTTACCGGCCCGATGTCGCCGGCTGGCGGCGCGACCGCGTGCCCGCGATGCCCCGCGAGCGGCCGGTGACGCTGCGTCCGGATTGGATCTGCGAGATCGTGAGCGAGTCGAACCGCACGACCGACACGATCAAGAAGGTGCGCCGCTACCATCGGGCCGGGGTCGCGCACTACTGGATCCTGGATCAGGTCGAGCGGTCGCTCACCGTGCACCGGCATCACGCCGACGGCTACGTCATCGCGCTGGTCGCCGAGGCCCACGAGCGGGTCCGGGCCGAGCCGTTCGACGCCATCGAGCTGCACGTCGCGGTCCTGCTCGGCGACGATCCGGACGAGGCCTGATGGTGCTCGCGGATGTACGCGCCCGCTTCGCCGCCTGCGGCTCGCTGGCCGAGGCGATCGTCGTCGGGCTGCGGCTGACGCCGCCGTGGTCGGTGGTCGACGTCGTCATCCAGGACGAGTTCACCCACGACGTGATCGTGCAGGCCGACGGCGAGCGGGCCGGGCCGGCGCTGGTCCTCGACTGCACCTGACTGGGCCGCATCGATGCGGTCTCCGTGTGGGACCACCGCCCTGACGCCGACCAGCTCCTGGCCGCGCGGGTCGCCGCCGGCTGGCAGCCCACGCCGACCTCGACCCGCGACGGCGACGTCGTGATGGGCCACGCCTGCAAGCTGCCGCCGCGACCACCGCCATAGCGGGAGCGGGCACTCGAACCGGCGGCGCGACGCGGTACAGTCGCTACGTGGCGCTCGATCTCATCGCGGAGCTGGAGGCAGTGCTCGGCGCCCTCTCCAGTGGCGCCGTCGACCACGCGCTGTGCGGCGGTCTGGCGGTCGCGATCCACGGTCATCCGCGCGCGACCATGGACATCGACGTCCTGGTCCCGGCGGACCGGCTGTCCGCAGCGTTGCGCGCCGCGCACGAGGTGGGCTTCGACATCCCGGCGCGCAAGATGGTGTTCGGGCTGCGGACCGGCCAGCCGCGCGAGGTGCAACGGGTGTCGAAGCTGGACCCCGACACCGGCGCGCTGCTCTCGCTCGACCTGCTGCTGGTCGGGCCGACCCTCGCGGAGGTCTGGGCCGGGCGGATCTCGGTCCGCTGGCGTGAGCGCGACGTATCGATCGTCTCCCGCGACGGGCTGGTCGCGATGAAGCGGCTCGCCGGCCGCCCACAAGATCTCGCGGACGCGGCCATCCTGCAGGGAGTGCCCGATGACGATGGGGCCTGATCAGGTCGCGCCGGCCACGGTGGTCCCGGTCCGTGAAGATCCTTCGACAGACTCGGCCGCTGACCCATGCACGTCGCTGGTCGACATGTCGTCCGCGGCGATCGACCGTCGGCTCGCGGTGGTGTCAGCGCTGCACAAGCTGATGCTCTCGCTGCTGACCGCGGCGCCTTCGCATTCACCGCGCTGAGCCGACGCCACATCAATTTTGAGTCTGGTCGCCACAGTCTGCCAGACGCCCGGTGGCGACCGCTCCGGGTTCCGAGCGCCGCTGCCGGCGAACTGGTCCGTGGTGGCGACGTTTGAGTACGCCCACGTGAGCGCGACGATCCAAAGGATGCCGAACGTCAACACGCCGAGTTGGCCAAGGATCATGATCGCGTCCTTGTTCGGGTGGTTGCGACGAGCGGCAACCTGTCCCGGATATCGCCCGAGCTTGATGGCCGCGATCACGAGCCCGACGATGAGGAGAACGAGCAGCCACTCCATCGCTGATCACCCCGCACGCGCAAGGTGCGGCCCTTCGTGACTATCGCGTGCTGGGAGCACGCAAGGTCTCGACTCGTCGCTCTATTGCCGGGCGGTGCGTGGAGTTGCAGCCCAGGCGGTCCACGCCGTGGCAAGAGCATGCGAGCGCTGCCTCGCCGCTTTCACAGGACGCTACAGATAGGCGGGGTCGCGGTGCTCGCCGAGGACGACGCGGAGCTGGTCGCTGATCTCGCCGACGGTGACGCCGGCCCGGACCGCGTCGAGGATCGGCGGCATGACGTTGACGTCGTCGTGCGCGAGCGCGGTCCGCAGCGCGGCCAGCCGGGCGGCGACCACCGCCGGATCGCGGGCGGCCTTGAAGGCCTTGATCCGCGCGACCTGATCGCGCTCGACCTGCTCGTCGATCTTGAGGGTCGGGATGCCGTCGCCGTCGCCGTCGTCCCTGTACTTGTTGACGCCGACGATGTTGCGGTCACCGCCGTCGACCTGGCGCTGGAACTCGTAGGCCGAGCGCGCGATCTCGCGCTGCGGGTAGCCCTCCTCGACGGCGCGGACGATGCCGCCCATCGCGTCGATCTTCTCGATGTAGGCCCAGGCCGCGGCCTCGACCTGATCGGTCAGCGTCTCGACGAAGTAGCTGCCGCCGAGGGGGTCCGACACCGCCGCGACCCCGCTCTCCTCGAGGATCACCTGTTGCGTCCGCAGCGCGAGCTGGGCCGCGTCCTCGGTCGGCAGCGCGAAGGTCTCGTCGAAGCTGTTGGTGTGCAGGCTCTGGGTCCCGCCGAGCACCGCGGCCAGCGCCTGCAAGGTCGTGCGGACCACGTTGTTGAGCGGCTGCTGGGCCATGAGCGACACGCCCGCGGTCTGGGCGTGGGTGCGCAGGATCCACGACCGCGCCTCCTTGGCGCCGAACCGGTCGCGCACGATCTTGGCCCACATCCGCCGGCCGGCGCGGAACTTGGCGATCTCCTCGAAGAAGTCGTTGTGGACGTCCCAGAAGAACGACAGCCGCGGCGCGAACTCGTCGATCGGGATGCCGGCGTCGACGCCGAGCTGGAGGTAGCCGATGCCGTCGGCCAGCGTGAACGCGAGCTCCTGGACCGCGGTCGCCCCGGCCTCGCGGATGTGATAGCCGCTGATCGAGATCGTGTTCCACAGCGGCATCTCGCGGGTGCACCACACCAGCATGTCGCGGATGATCCGCATGTGGCCGCGGATCGGGCTGATCCACTCCTTCTGGGCGATGAACTCCTTGAGCATGTCGTTCTGCAGCGTGCCGCGCAGCTGGTCGGCGCCGACGCCCTGGCGCTCGGCGACCACGACGTAGAGCGCGAGCAGCACCGCCGCCGGCGCGTTGATCGTCATCGACGTCGACACCTGATCGAGCGGGATGTCGCCGAACAGCCGGGTCATGTCGTCGAGCGACGCCACGCTCACGCCCTCGCGCCCGACCTCGCCCAGCGACCGCTCGTGATCGGGGTCGTAGCCCATCAAGGTCGGCATGTCGAAGGCGGTCGACAGCCCGGTCTGGCCGCTGGCGAGGAGGAACTTGAAGCGCTGGTTGGTGTCCTCGGGGGTGCCGAAGCCCGCGAACATGCGCATCGTCCACGGCTTGCCCCGGTACATCGTCGCGTGCGGGCCACGGGTGAACGGGTACGCCCCGGGATCGCCGAGCGCGCCGTCGTAGCTCCAGCCCCGGCTGGCGAGGTCGGCGGGACCGTAGACGGGCTGCAGCGGCAGCCCGGACATCGTGCGCCGCTCCGTCGACGGCGCGGCAGGCTTCTTCACCGGCGGCATGGCAGGGCTTGTACCACGGGCAACCCCACCCGATGCCGCGGCTCACGCTGGCCGGGTGATTACAGCCCGGCGACGACGTGGCACAACCGAGACCGCGCCATGCTGGTCCGTCGCCACGTTGCCATCGCCGAGCTCCGCGCCCGGATCCCCAACCTGCCAGCAGGCCTCGACGGCCGCTGGGCCGCGGTGCGGATCGAGCGGCCGGGCGCGCTCGACTTCGAGCCGGCCAACCTCGAGATCGTCATGTGGTTCCCGATCCGCGACGGCGCTGACGGCCGCGACGGTGGCGGCGACGGGCCGAGCTGGGCCACAGTCGCCGACGAGGTCGGACCGGAGGAGGCGGTGGGCGACGTGCCGATCAACCGCGAGGCGCTGGCCGCGCTGCTGCCCGGCCGGCAGGGCGATGCGCGCTGGGACGCGTTCAGCGTCCGGGTGACCGGCCCGCGCTATCGCGCGACGCCGTTCGAGGGCGGCGGCTTCACCTGCGGCCGCGCGGTGCGGGTCGAGGGCGGCCTGCTGGTGGCGATCTCGACCCGGCCACCATCGGTATCTCGGATAGCGGCGACCGATCCGCGGGTCGCGTCCTGACCCGCTCCGGCAGTCGGGTAGGGAGCATGGCCTGGACCGCAAGCGGAGGAAGGCAGACCCCGATCCTCCACGCGTGACCCCGAACACCCGGAGTCATTGTTGATCGCTCGCCAAGGCTCGCTGGCCGGCCTTGACACGTCGGCGGGCGCCGCCTACGACCCTGTCTGCATGCCCGTGCTCCTGCGCGACGTGATCGGCCACCTCGATCTCACGCTCGAGATCGATCGTTTCGGCAAGGACTACGCGGCCAACGGTCTGCAGGTCGAGGGCTCGCCCGACGTCGACACCGTGGTCACCGGGGTCTCGGCGTGCCAGGCGCTGTTCGACCGCGCGATCGAGCTGGGCGCCGACCTGGTCGTGGTGCACCACGGCCTGTTCTGGGGCCCGGGCCTGCAGCGGCTGACCGGGCCGACCGCGCGCCGGGTCGGCCAGCTCCTCACCAACGCGGTGTCGCTGGCCGCCTACCACCTGCCGCTCGACAAGCACGCCCGCCTCGGCAACAACACCGGCCTGGCCGACGCCATCGGCCTGGCCCTGGCCGGACGCGAGGCCTTCGGTGACGTCCGCGGGGTGGCCCTCGGCCTGTCCGGGACCTGGCCGACCGCGCTGGCGCGCGACGAGGCGGTGGGGCGGGTCTCGGCCGGCGTGCTCGGCGG
>JAYVSF010000867.1:0-6123 GCA_043775605.1 Myxococcales bacterium | reverse complement strand
GCTCGGCCAGCGCCGCCGCGGTGGCGGCGACGCCGCAGGCCCCGGCGATGAGCGCGACCGCCACGGCGACGTCGTCGGCGGGCGTGGCCGGCACCGGCGGCGCCAGGCCGGCGGCGATCACGGTCGGGATCGCGGCGTCGTCGACCACGACGGTCTCGGGGCCGAGCGCGCCGTGGGCGCCGCCGGTGGCGTGGATCGCGGCGAGCGCACGGGCCAGGCGCTTGAGCAGGCGGAGGGTCTCGGCTCGTGATGGCGGGGTGCGCCCGGGCTCGAGCCAGCGGCCGCCGGCCGGCGCCTCGTAGACCACGCTGCGGGTCGCGCGATCGTGGCCGAGCACGCGCTGGACGAACGGGCTGCCGGCGCGGGCCAGGCGCAGCGCGCGGGCCAGGGCGCCGTCGGCGTCGGGCCCGGGCTCGAATCGCTCGAGGATGATCGAGCGATCGAGGACCGCGTCGACCGCGCGCACCAGCCGCGAGTGGCCGGTGGCGCCGAGCGGGGTCTCGAAGCGATGGCGGCTGTCGTCGGTGGTGACCGGGTCGACCGCGCCGGGTTCGGGCCCATCGACGCCGGCGGCCAGCGCGGCCAGATCGTAGGGCCGGCTGTCGCGGCGCGGCCGGGCCATCGCCGGCCCCGAGCGGTCGCCCTGGTCGAGGTGCTCGAGCTCGGTGCGGAGCTGGGCCAGCGACGGATAGCGCCCGGTCGGCGCCTTCTGCAGCAGGCGCGCGATGATCGGATCCCAGCCCGGCGCGACGTCGGCGACCGCGGACGGCTGGGGCGGCGACTCGCCGAGGTGCTGGGCGACGAAGTCGGGGCCGAGGAACGGCAGCCGGCCGGTGACGGCCTCGAACAGGGTCACGCCCAGCGCGTACTGATCGGCGGCGACGGTGATCGGCGCGCCGGTGATCTGCTCGGGCGCCATGTACGCGAGCGTGCCGATCAGGCCGCCGGTCTGGGTCTGGCCGAGGTCGGCGAGGTGGGCGACGCCGAAGTCGCCGAGCTTGGCGCCGCCGCGGCTGTCGAAGAAGATGTTGGCCGGCTTGACGTCGCGGTGGACCACCCCGCGGTGGTGGGCGAGCTCGAGCCCGCCCAGCAGCTCGAGCGCCATCCGCCGGACCTGGGCGCCGCCGAGGGGGTCCCCCGCCGCCAGCCGCTGCGCCAGCGAGCCGCCGGCCAGGTACTCCATCACCAGGAAGCCGTGGTCGAGCGAGACGTCGTAGACCTCGACCAGGGCCGGGTGGCGCAGCGCACCGGCCAGCCGGCTCTCGCGCACGAACCGCTCGAACGCGGCGCCGCCGCGGGCCGACGCCGCGAAGAACATCTTGATCGCCACGGTGCGCTCGGTGATCTCGTCGACCGCGCGGAACACCCGGCCGGCGGCGCCGGCGCCGAGCAGCGCCTCGAGCCGGTAGCGGCCGGCCACCACCTCGCGATCGCCCTGGCGACGCGGCGCCTGATCGCGAGCGGCGCGCAGGATCTCGCCGAGGTCGGCCGGGACCTCGGGGTGGGACCGGCGCAGCACGATCAGCGCGTCGCGGGCGGCGTCGGTCAGCCCCATCGCCGCCAGCGCGACGATCAACGTGCGCCGGGCCTCGAGCGCCTGGGCCGGGGCCAGCTCGCCGCGGGTCGCCTCCTGCAGGTGGCGGGCGCCGGCGTCGGGGTGGCCGCGCCCGACCAGGATCCGGCCGAGCCGCAGGTGGATCTCGGCCTGCTCGTCGGCGGCGGCGAGATCGAGCGCGCGCTCGAGGATGCGGGTGGCCTCGCGGTCCTTGCCGTCGGCCTCGAGCAGGCGGGCCGCGTCGAGATCGCGGTGGCCGCGCAGGTAGTGATCGATGGCGCGCGCGCGCTGCCCGAGCCGCTCGGCCAGCGGTCCGGCGGCGCCGTGGCGGCGCTGGCCGGCGAAGACCTCGAGCGCGATCGCCGCGCCGGCGTCGGTGACCGCGAGCTCGGCGGCGAGCTCGACGACGGCCGCCTCGTCCTTGCCGAGGATCGCGGTGCGCAGCGCGCCGCCGAGGTCGCCGGCGGCGCGCCAGGCCCGGCTGGCCGCGGCGAAGTCCCAGATCAGCTCCCACAGCCGGGCCGCGCCCGCGTGGTCACCAGCGGCGCTGGCCGCGGCCGCGGCGTCGGCGTGGCGGCCAGCGTGGATCAGCGCGGCGACGTCGCGCTCGTCGTTGATCGACACCGGCGCCGATGGTACACGGCCGCAAGGAATTTTATCGATGAAGACCCGCAGTGCCCACCGCTCCCTGTTGATCGTCGGCTCGGTCGCGTTCGACGACATCGACGGCCCGTTCGGCATGCACGAGAATCTGCTCGGCGGCTCGGCCTCGTTCATCGCCCGCGCCGCCTCGTACTTCACCCGCGACGTCTCGGTCATCGGCGTGGTCGGCGACGACTTCCCGGCCCGCTACATCGACGAGTTGACCGCGCTCGGCATCGACGCGACCGGCATCGAGCGCCAGCCGGGCTCGACGTTCCACTGGGTCGGCAAGTACTCCGACGACCTGTCGTCGCGCGAGACCCTCGACACCCGGCTCGGCGTGTTCGCGACCTTCCAGCCCAAGCTGGCGGCGCGCCACAAGAACGCCCAGCTGGTCTTCCTCGGCAACATCGACCCGATCCTGCAGCGCGACGTGGTCGAGCAGACCGAGGGCCCGCTGCTGGTCGCGGCCGACACCATGAACTTCTGGATCGGCGGCAAGCGGGCCGAGCTCGAGAAGACGCTGCGCCGGGTCAACACGCTGCTCCTCAACGACGAGGAGGCCCGCCAGCTCGCCGAGGAGCACAACCTCCGCAAGGCCGCAGCCCGCATCCTCAAGATGGGCCCGTCGTCGGTGGTCATCAAGCGCGGCGACGCCGGCGCGCTGCTGTTCCACGGCGGCGGCGTGTTCGGCTGCCCGGCTCTGCCGCTCGAGGACGTCCGCGATCCCACCGGCGCCGGCGACAGCTTCGCCGGCGGCTTCATGGGCTACCTGGCCTACGCCGGCGACCTCGCGCCCCAGCACATCCGCACCGCGATGATCGTCGGCAGCGTGATGGCCTCGTTCTCGGTCGAGCAGTTCTCGGTCGACGGCCTGCGCGACCTCACCGGCGAGCAGATCCAGGCCCGCTTCGACGCCTTCACCGAGCTGACCCACTTCGAGCGCGTCCGCCTGTAGGGCCGACGCCGCAGAGCCCATCGCGGGCCGGCGCCGGCGTGCCCGACGGCGTGAGCCCTCGACCCGTGTCACCGGCGACCTGTCACCGGTGACGTCCCCGGGGCGGCGACCTCCGATCGTCCGCGCCTGGCCATCGCCGCGCCGGATCCCGTCGACAGCCCCGGGCCGCCCGGCGTCCGGGTCATGGAACGCCGCTTGCTCTCGGTCAGGTCGGTGAGGCGCAGGCTCAGCTCATGCCGACGGTCCTCGGGGACTTCGGCCCGGGCCCCGAGCTGCTCGCGTTGGTCTCGAGCCCGAGGAGAACTCCGTCTATGAAGTCGTCCTGTTCGCGCACGTATCCTCTCATCGCGGCGCTGATCGTCGGATGGTTCATCGCCGCGTGCGGCGGCGATGACGGCGCGGCACCGATCGACGCCGCGACCGGCGGCATCGACGCGCCGGGCTCCAGCACGACCGCCTCGGCGATGATCGGCGCCGCCGGCGGCACGCTCCGCGTCGACGGCGCGGTGCTGACCATCCCGCCCGCCGCGCTCACGTCGGCGGTGTTGATCACCCTGACCAGGACCGCCGGCGCCCCACCGGCCGAGGTGGTCGACGCCACGCCCTTGTACCAGCTCCTGCCCGTCGGGCAGACGTTCGCCGTGCCGGTGAGCCTGGCGCTGACCTTCCCGTCGGCGCCACCCGCCGCGGTCGCCATGTTCTGGTCGAAGGCGGGCGTCGCCAACCCGACGACGGTGAACGACTACGATCGCCTGGCGGTGACCGTGGTCGGCAACACGGTCACGGCATCGAACAATCACTTCAGCAACGCCGCCGCGGGTCGGGTGGTGCCCGCCGATCCCACCGCCGGGTTCGCCTTCTACGGGGTCACCTTCGGTGCCAATGGCGCCGTGGACTCGGCCGGCGCCAACGCGCTGCTCGACATGCCGCTGGCGAGCGCGAACCAGCTCACGGCGTTCGAGGACTACCTCTTCACCGGGATCCCGCTCGGCGCCTGTGCCCGCTTCATGTTCCCGAACCCGGGGACGTTGATGGGGGCCGACGTCGGACCGACCATGGAGCTGCGCAACGGCGCCACGACGGTCCTCACCCTGACCCGCGGCGCGATGGGCCTGTACGCGGCGAACGCGCCTGCCGCCGACGGTCTCGCGGCCCTGGGCACGACCCTCGCTCTGTCGGCGCCGGGCGCCGCGACCGTCGTGCCCAACCTGCTCCCGGGCCTGGTCGTGATGCCGCCACGGACCGGCCTGACCGCCCCCGCCGCCGGCGTGGTGGTGACGCGGGGCCAGCCGCTGACCGTGACCTGGTCCCCGATCGCCGCCGACACGATGATGATCTACACGATCGGCGGCGTCGGCTGCCGGGTCGATCCGACCACCGGATCGTTCGTCATTCCCGGGGCGGCGACAGCGCTCGAGCATGGGACGAGCCTGGCCCTGGTCGCGATGAACCGACGCATCGTCGCGGTGACGATCGGCGGTGCCGCCCGGTCGGTGTTGGGCTATGGCCAGCTCATCCATGTCATCCCCGTGACGTTTCAGGGCGGCGGGGGATAGGATCAGCGCGGGCCAGCGGATCAATGCTTGGCGTCGAGCCGGTAGGCGTCGAGCCAGCGGTAGATCTGGCGACGGTCGCGCTGGAAGTGGCGGGCCAGGGCGTGGACGCTGCCGCCGTGCTGGTCGAAGGCCGCCAGGAATTCCTCGCGCGTCGGTGGTGGCGGTCGGCCGATCGGAACCTGGGCGACCTCGGCGGACGCCGGTGGTGCCGTGATCCACGCTGGCAGCTCGTAAGCGGCGACCGGTCGGGCGTGGGCGGGTAGCTCGCGCAGCAGCCGGTCGAGGCCGCGCAGGTTGGTCGGCCATGGTGCGAGGAGCAGACGCTCGACGGCGTCGGGCTCGAAGCTGATCGCGCCACCGGCGCCGCGCAGCCGATCGAGCCAGGGCAGGAGGTCGACCCGTCGCTGGCGCAGCGCCGGCACCTGGATCTCCCACAGCGACAGGCGGGCGTAGAGGTCGCGACGGAACTCGCCGGTCTCGGCCGCGACGGCCAGGTCGCGGTGGGTCGCAGCGATCACCCGCACGTCCACCGTCACCGGTCGAGCGCTGCCGACCGGGTGGACCTCACCCTCCTCCAGCACCCGCAGGAGCTTGGGCTGGAGCTCGAGCGGCAGGTCGCCGATCTCGTCGAGCAGCACGGTGCCGCCGTCGGCGCTGCGGAACAGCCCGGGCTGGGCCTCGCCGGCGCCGGTGAAGGCGCCGCGGACGTGGCCGAAGAGCTGGCTCTCGATCAGCTCGCGGGCGAGCGCGGCGCAGTTGACCGCCAGGTAGGGTCCGCGCCGCCCCGACAAGCGATGGAGCTCGCCGGCGATCCGCTCCTTGCCGGTGCCGGTCTCGCCGCACAGCAGCACCGGCGCGGCGTCGCCCGCCGCGCGAGCGATCCGCGCGCGCAGCGGCGCCATGACCGCGGCCTCGCCCGGGACCGCGTCACGCGCGACCACCTCAGCGTCGTCGCCGTCGTCGGCGAGCTGGCGTTCGTAGACGAGGTGAACGTCGGCGATCCGGAGCACGCTACCTTCGACCAGGCGCCAGGCCGCCTGCGCGCCCGCGCCGTCGACCGACGCGCCGTTCTTGCTCCCGAGGTCGCGGCCACGATGGCAGCGTGCGGCCGGGTCCCAAACGATCGCGACGTGGCGGCGCGAGACCGTGCCATGGCCGAGACCGACGACCCCGGACGCTGGATCACGGCCCAGCACCGTCGGCGTCTCGTCGAGCCCGATCACCGCGCGCAGCTCGGGCGGGTGGACGACCACCAGCCGCGCCGCCGCGACCGACCCCGCGGGTGCCCGTGCCGGACTCTTCGGCAGGGTCTCGACGCTGGGGCTGGACTCGGACACACCGCATAGTAGGGCCAATGGCGGTCGCGGGCGCGGCGGTTCTGATCGGGCGCGGCGCGATCGCCGGGCCGCGAG
>JAYVSF010000866.1:0-9758 GCA_043775605.1 Myxococcales bacterium | reverse complement strand
GGCCTGCTGCGCGCGGGCGGGCCCGTGCTCGCGCTCGGAATACGCGACGAGAGCTTCCTCGTGCGCGGCGGCTGGGAGCTCGGGCTGGGCGAGCACATGTTCCTGTCGGCCGCGCTCGAGACCGACTTCTCGTCGATCCTCGAGTCGGTGGTGATCGACGTCGCGACCCCGGAGCTCCTGGTCCTGATCCCCAGCCTGCGGGTCGGCACCGGCGTGGTCGCTCGTCAGCTCGGCGATCGCGACGCCGACGCCGGGGTCCGACTCCGGGCCGGCGCCAACGTGTTCGCGATCGGCACCGACGTCGACTTCGACTACTGGCCGGCGATCGACGGCTGGACGCTGTCGGCCACCGGCCGCTTCAGCCTCTGAACCCCGCGCGCGGGCGTCAGGGCAGGAGCACGGTGATCTCGTCGAGCGCGCGGCCGTCGACCAGGCCGGCGGCGACCGCGGCCAGGGTGGCGTGGCGGCGGACCCCGGCCGGGACGGTGTCGCCGCTGGCATAGACGTCCGCTGCCGCGAGCAGGTCCGGATCGAGCACGGCCGCGCGATCGAGGACGGTGACCAGGGTCCCGGCCCGGATCCACGCGCGCTCGATCGTGATCGGTCCGGCGACCACGACGATGTCGCAGGCGCAGGCGAGGCGCAGGGTCACTGCGCGCGCGCTCGGCCGCGGCGCCGCGAGCTGGTCGGCGAGCGTCGCGATGATCGCGTCGGCGGCCCCGGTCTCGGGCTCGTACACCCGCAGCTCGCGCGGCGCGGCGTAGGCGGTCTGGGCCGCGATCAACCGCGCGGCCAGGCGGCCGGTGGCGACCAGCCCGAGCGTGCGCGGGGTGCCGACCGCGAGGAACTTGGCGGCGACCGCGGCCCGCCCGGCGGCGGCCTCGTCGTCGTCGAGCCCGTGGCCAGCGCTGGCGTCGCCCATCGCGCGGGCGACCAGCGCGGCCTCGACCGCGTCGAGCCAGCCGCGCGCGGTCTCGACGTCGATCACGGCGGGCACCGCGGTCAGAACTCGACCTGGCGCGGCGCCCGCGGGAACGGGATGACGTCGCGGATGTTGTCGATGCCGGTCGCGTACTGGATCGCGCGCTCGAAGCCCAGGCCGAAGCCGGCGTGCGGCACCGTGCCGTAGCGGCGCAGGTCGCGGTACCACCAGTAGTCGGCCTTCGGCAGCTTCATCTCGTCGAGCCGGGCGTCGAGGACCTCGAGCCGCTCCTCGCGCTGGCTGCCGCCGATGATCTCGCCGATGCCGGGCGCCAGGATGTCCATCGCGGCGACGGTGCGGCCGTCGTCGTTGACCCGCATGTAGAACGCCTTGATGTCCTTCGGGTAGTTGATCACCGCGACCGGACCCTTGAAGACCTCGTCGGTGAGGTAGCGCTCGTGCTCGGCCTGCATGTCCATGCCCCAGCGGACCGGGAACTCGAACTTCTTGGTCGCCTTCTCGAGCAGCGCGATCGCCTCGGTGTACTCGATGCGCTCGAACTTCGAGTCGACCAGCTTGGTCAGCCGCTGCTGGCAGGTCGGATCGACGAACTTCTCGAAGAACGCGAGGTCGTCCTTGCGCTCGTCGAGCAGCGCGCCGTAGATCGACTTCAGGAAGGCCTCGGCGAGGTCGGCGTCGGCGGCGAGGTCGGCGAACGCGAGCTCCGGCTCGATCATCCAGAACTCGGCGAGGTGGCGCCGGGTGTTGGAGTTCTCGGCGCGGAAGGTCGGGCCGAACGTGTAGACCTGGCTCATCGCCATGCAGTAGGTCTCGACGTTGAGCTGGCCCGACACAGTCAGGTGGGCGGGCTTGCCGAAGAAGTCCTGCTCGTAGTCGACGACGCCGGTCGGCGTGCGCGGCAGGTTGGCGAAGTCGAGCGTCGACACCTTGAACATCTGGCCGGCGCCTTCAGCGTCGGACGCGGTGATGATCGGGGTATGGATCCAGAAGAAGCCGCGCTCGTGGAAGAAGCGGTGGACCGCCTGCGCCAGGCAGTGGCGGACGCGGGTGACGGCGCCGATCACGTTGGTGCGGACCCGGAGGTGGGCGACCTCGCGCAGGTACTCCATCGTGTGGCGCTTGGGCTGCATCGGGTACGACTCGGGATCGTCGACCCAGCCTACGACCTCGACCGCGGTCGCGCGCAGCTCGACGGTCTGGCCCTTGCCCTGCGACGCGACCAGCTCGCCGGCGACCCGGACCGCGCAGCCGGTGGTCAGCTTGCCGACGGTGTCGGCGAAGCCGGGCAGGTCGGCCGGGGCCACGACCTGGAGCGCGTCGAACGCCGAGCCGTCGTGGACGGCGACGAACGAGACGCCGGCCTTGGAGTCGCGGCGCGTGCGGACCCAGCCCTCGATGGTGACCTGGGTGCCGATCGCGACCTGACCGGCGAGGAGCTGGCTGATGCGGTGCTTCATCGCGATCCGCGTTTAGCAGGTCGACGAGAACCCCCGCAAGCGGAGGCGGCCGGCGTGCTGGTGTATAGTGCCGGCCGTGGTACGTCCCGACGGCGCTCGTACGCTGGCCGGCTATACTCTCGGCGCGCGCCTGGGCACCGACATCTACGGCGAGCTCCACGCCGGGACCGGCGAGGGTGGGCGCGAGGTCCAGGTGCTGGTGGTGGCGCCCGGGCTGGCCGGTGACCGGGCGTTCTCGGACCGCCTGACCCTCGACGCCGCGCCCCGCCTGCATCGGTTCAGCCACCGCGCGGTGGTCGGCACCGTGCTGGTCGCCCGCGAGGGCAAGGAGCTGGTGGTGGTGACCGAGCCGGTGGTCGACGCCCGCTCGGTGGTCGACCTGCTGGCGGCTGCGAAGGGTGCGGGCGGCGGCCTGGCGCCGCGGGTGGTCGCGGCGATCGGCCAGGCGGTGATCGACGGGCTGGCCAGCGCCCATGCTACGGGGCTGGTCCACGGCGCGGTCCATCCGCGCAGCGTGCTGCTCGATCGCCACGGCGCGGTGTGGCTGACCGATCTCGCGGTCGGCTTCGCGGCGATCTCGGCGGCGGCGGCCGGCTCCGAGGCGATGCCGCTGCGCGGCCTGACCGGCTTCATCGCGCCCGAGGTCGCGCTCGGCGACGCGCCGACGTCCGCGGCCGACGTCCATGGCATCGGCGCGCTGATGCACGCGATGGTCTCGGGTGACGTCGCGACCGGACCGGTGGCGACCACGCCGGCGCTCGGCCGGCTGGTGCTGCGCGCGCTCGAGACCGATCTCCACCGGCGGTTCGCGAGCGCGGTCGAGCTGCAGGAGAACTTCGGCGAGGCGCTCGAGGACGATCACTGCGTGCCTGCGACCGCGAGCGAGCTGGCTGCGCTGTGGGCGACGGCTACGGCCGCGCTGACGGCGCCGTCCTCGAAGCCGACCGACGCGATCGACCGGGCGACCGAAGATCTGCTGGCCAGCCTCGACGGCGTGGTCGAGGTCAGCCGGCCGGGTGGGGGTGACGGCACCGCGCCGTCGGTCGCGGTTGCCGGGCGGCGGCTGCGAAACACCAACGCGCTCGACGCGATCCTGTTCGATCTCGACGAGGATGAGAAGGGGACACCCGAGGTCGAGGCCGTCCCCGCGAGTCCGATTCCGACGCCGACGCCGATCACGATTCCGTCGCCGACGCCGATTTCGATCACGATCCCGGGGCCGCCCCCGACGCCGATTCCGATCACGATTTCGGATCCGACGCCGACGCCGATGCCCGCTCCGAGTCCGACTCCGCCGCGCGCGTTGACCGCGGATCCGATCGCGACCACCGCGGCTCGTCCGATCGCGCGCGTCGCCACGTCGATCCCGGCCCCAGTCGTTCACGCGCCGCCGACGCTCCAGGGGCGCGGTTTCGGCTGGCTGTGGCTCACCCTCCTCGCGATCGGCGGTGCGGCGCTTGCGTTCGCGCTGGTCCGACAGAAGGGCGAGCTGACCGCGGGCGAGAAGGCCGCACGCGATCGCAAGGCGGTGGCCAGGGCCGAGCAGGAAGATCTCGAGCGGCGGCTGCGCGCGGCCCAGGCCGACCCCGGCGCCGTCCGCGTCCACTCACGGCCCGACAACGCCGGCGTCTGGCTCTTGCTCGGCCGCGCGCCGTTCGAGTCGATCTCCTTGCGCACCGACCAGGCCTGGGAGCTGCGGGTCGAGCTCGACGGCTACCAGGCCCGGGATCTCCGGGTCGGCGCGCGCGGCTGGCAAGGCGCGGACAACACGCGCCACGCCGCCCTCGACGTCGCCCTCGATCCCGGCACCCTGGCCCGGCCGCTGCCGGCGATCCCCGCCGAGCCGCCGGCGGATGAGGCGCGCGGCGTGTCCGGCGCGGGTCGGCTCGCGGTCACCTCGACGCCGCCGGGCGCCGCGGTCTGGCTCCTGGTCGGCGTCACCGACACCATGGAGCTCGACGGCATCGAGGCCGGCCGCGACTACGAGCTCAAGGTCACCAAGGATGGCTTCGCGCCCGGCTTCGTCCGGTTCGCGGCCGACGACTGGCGGGCCGGCGGCGATCCGGCGTTGCCGCTGTCGGCGGCGCCCAAGAGGCCGCTGCTCGAGCGCACCGTCGAGCTGGCGGCCGCGCCCCGCTCGGGCAAGGTCCGGTAGCGATGGCCGCGCCTCGGCTCCTGCGCGTGCGCTGCGCGACCTGGGATCAGGTCGAGGCCTTCTACAAGCGCAAGCTGCGGCCGGGCGGTCGCCTGACCATGAAGGTCGGGTTCGCCACCGCGATCGGCTCGCCGGTGACGCTGGTGCTCGAGCTGCCCAACCAGATCGCGCTGTCGGTCGACGGCGAGGTCACCGGCGGCGCCGAGATCGAGGGCAAGGCAGTCGAGATCACGCTGCGGGGCCTGACCGCCGAGCTCATCAGCCGGCTCGAGTCGCTGGTCGCCGACGCTCGTGCCGGCGCGCTCGTTCCCGAGGCGCAGGACGAGGAGGCGCGGCTGCTGGCAGCGCGGCGGGCCGAGCTGGCGCGGCTGCGCCGGCTGCCGACCCACGAGATCCTCGGCGTGTCGCGCGAGCCGTCGCCCGGCGAGCTGCGGGGCGCGTGGCTGGCGCTGGCCCGGCGCGAGCACCCCGACGGCGTCGCGCGCTACGCGTCGCTGGCGTTGACGACCGTCGCGATCGAGATCGTGGCCCTGGCCGGCGCAGCCTACGAGCGCGTGCGGGCGGCGCTGGTCGCCGACGGCCGCGGCCTCGCCGTCGGCGCAACCGTGCGGTCGACCGGCGGCTGGCAGCACGACGCCGGCGTGGTCGCCGGCAGCCTGGTCGGCGAGCGGCGGGTGCCGGCTGTGGCCGCCGAGGTCGAGGCCCGGCGCAGCGCCCCGGTGCTGGCCTTCGACGCCATGGTGTCGGGCGCCCACGTGGCGGTGACGGCGCCGGTGCCGATGCCGGCGCCACCGGCGGTGACCGGCGACGGCTCGAGGCCGCGCGCGACGTCGGTGGTGCAAGGCATCGTCGCCGAGGTGTCGTCGGGCGTGCGGGTCGGGGCCGGCGATCGCTTCGCGCGCCAGGTCCGCCAGCACCTCGCGCTCGGTGACCACGCCCTGGCCACCAACCTGGCCGAGGCCGCGCTCCAGCTCTACCCCGACGATCGCCGGCTGCGCGGGCTGCTGGCGGTCGCGGCCGCGATGGCGGCGTGCGCGCGCGGCGACCGGGGCGCGGCGGTCACCGCGCTCGAGACCGCGATCGCCGCCGATCCCAACGGCGGCGAGGCGGCGACCGCGCTGGCCGAGCTGCGCCACGTCGCGGTGCCGTCGGTGGCGATGATCCAGCGGTGGTTCGCGTGACCGGGCGAGGTCGGCGATGAGCGTGGTGATCGGCCTCGACGTCGGCCACGACGCGATCCGGGTCGCGGCGCTGATCGACGATCGGCCCGAGCTGGTGCTGTCGCTGCCGACCTGGGTGGCCTGGTCCGGCGATCAGGTCATGGTCGGCGTCGAGGCGCGCGAGCGACCGAACCGCGAGCGCCTGGGCCGGTTGCCGGCGTGGCTCGAGCGCACCGCCGATGACGGTCTCGGTGACGGCGGGGCCGGACCATTGACCTGCGTGTGGCCGCTGGTCGACGGCACGCTGCGGGCGCCGGCCGAGGCCCTGGCCTGGCTGCTGCGGGCCGCGGTGGTCGCGGTCGAGGACCGCTACGGCCCGGTGCTGGGCGCGGTGTTCGCGGTCGATCCCTCGCTCGGCGTGGTCGGGCGGCGCGCGCTGCGCGACGCGGCGGCGATCGCGGGCATCCCGACCTCGCGCCAGGTCGCGGCCCCGGCCTGCGCGATGCTGATGGTGGCCGGCGCGAGCGACGGTGCGTGGCTGGTGTGCGACGCTGGTGCCGGCGGCCTGTCGCTGGCCGTCCTCGACCTCGCCGGCGGCGCCAGCCACAGCCTGGTCCAGCTCCGCGATCCCGAGCTCGGCGGCGACGCGCTCGACGCGGCGATCGCGACCCAGCTCGAGGCCGGCGGCGAGCCGATCGATGTCGACGATCCGGCCTGGCCCGGGCTGTGCGCGGTGGCGCGCGCGATCAAGGAGGACGCGGCCGCCGGTGAGCTCGCGAGCCAGATCGCCGGGCTCGGCAGCGTCGGCCTCGGGCTGCAGCCGCCGCGCGCCGACGACGTCGAGGCCTGGCTCGAGCCGCGGTTCCGGCGCGTCGACGAGCGCTGCCAGCGCGCGCTGACCACCGCCGGCCTCGCCGCCGCCGACCTGGTCGACGTCCTCCTGATCGGCGGCGGGGCGCGCCTGATCGGGCTGCAGGATCGGCTGCAGCACGCGCTCGGTCGCGGCCCGCGCATGGTCGGCGATCCCGCAGTCACCGCCGTGCTCGGCGCGGCCATCGCCGCCCGCATGTTCCTGGCCGAGCCCGCCGCGCTGTTCGTCGAGCCGGTGGCCTGGCCCCTGGCCCTGTCCGATGGCCATGGCTTCGAGACCCTGGTGGCGAGCGGCGCGGTCGCGCCGATCCGGGCCAGCCAGGTGGTGCCGACCGCGGAGGCCGCGCAGGAGCGGCTCGAGGTCGAGCTGTGGGAGCAGGGCCTGCGCAACCGGCCGTATGGCCGCTACGCCCTGACCGGGCTGCCGGCGGCGCCGGCCGGCGACGTGATCGCGACCTGCGATGTCCTGGTCGACGCCGATCTGGTGCCGCGGCTGACCGCGCGCGAGCTGGTCAGCGGCGCGGCGCTGACGGTGGCCGCGGTCGCCGAGGCCGCGATCAGCCCCGACGCCCTCGCCGCGCTGCGCGAGCACGTCATCGCCTGGCGCCCCTGACCCGCGAGTAGGGTCAGATCCGCGAGATACCGGTGGCGGCGAGCAGCGCGGCGCCGACGATGCCGGCGTCGTCGCCGAGGGCCGCGTCGACCACGCGCAGGGGGCGGCGCAGCGCCGGCGGACAGACGTCGTCGAGGGCGGCGACGACCTGGGCCCGCAACGTCGGGGTGTGGCCGAGCATGCCGCCGCCGAGGATGAGGCGCTCGGGGTTGAGCACGGTGACCGCGTTGCCAAGCGCGATCGCGAGCAGCGGCGCCAGCTCGGCCCACAGCCGGGAGGCCCAGGGGTCGCCGCCGGCCGCGGCCTGATCGACGTGGCCGGGGTGGACCAGGCCGGGATCGCCGC
This sequence comes from Myxococcales bacterium, assembly GCA_043775605.1. Classification (GTDB taxonomy): domain Bacteria; phylum Myxococcota_A; class Polyangia; order Haliangiales; family Haliangiaceae; genus UBA2376. The sequence goes on along the minus strand of JAYVSF010000866.1, from coordinate 2,215 downwards.
CGGCCAGCGCGATCGCGGTCGAGCGCGCGCCCGCGGTCAGCTCGGCCCTGGCTCGTCGCTGGACGTAGGTGCCGCCGACGTAGGCCTCGACGCAGCCGCGCATGCCGCACGCGCACGGCGCCGCGTTCGGCCCGAGCACGACCTTGACGTGGCCGAGCTCGCCGGCGCAGTTGGTCGCGCCTTCGACCAGCCGGCCGTCGACGATCAGGCCGCCGCCGAGGCCGGTGCCGATGAACGCGACCAGGATGTCGTTGGCGCCGGCGCCGGCGCCGAGCCCGTACTCGCCGTAAGCGATGGCGTTGACGTCGTTGTACACGCCGAGCGGGCGGCGGGGACCGAGGCGCGCGGCCAGCGCCGGCCCGAACGCGACGTCGGTCCAGTCGAGGTGCGGCGAGCGGGCGACCGTGCCGCGGCGATCGGCGAGCATCGCGGCCAGGCCGACGCCGACCGCGATCTCGGCGTCGGGGGCGGCGCCGGCGTCGGCCAGAACCTGGGCGATCGCGTCGGCGATGGCCGCGATCACGGTGTCGACCCGGCGATCGTCGCCGACCGGGCGCTTGCGCGACGCCGCCGGCGCGACCGCGGTCGCCAGCCCCGAGGCCTGGGCTGCCCGGGCCTGGGCCTCGAGATCGGCGAAGGCCGCGACCCGGAGGTTGGTGCCGCCGAGATCGATGCCGACGACCCACGACGTCATGGCGCGCTCTCCGACCCCGCGACCGTCGCCGCCGCCGCGGCGATCGCGTCCTCGATCACGGCCCGGATCGCGGCCAGGCGCGCGCCGTCGACGGCCTCGCAGCGCACCACCAGCGCCGGCTGGGTGTTCGACGCCCGGACCAGGCCCCAACCGTCGGCGAACCGGGCCCGGACCCCGTCGATCGTGATCACCTCGACGACGTCGGCGCGGGCCCGCAGCGCGGCGGTGACGGCGGCGACCACCGCGAACTTGGCCGCGTCGTCGCAATCGACCCGCAGCTCGGGGGTGTTGACCATCACCGGCAGCCCATCGGTGAGCTCGGCCAGGGTCGCGTCGCCCCGGCTGAGCAGCTCGAGCAGGCGGGCGCCGGCGTAGGTGGCGTCGTCGAAGCCGAACCAGCGGTGGGCGAAGAACAGGTGGCCGCTCATCTCGCCGGCGAGCTGGGCGCCGGTCGCCTTCATCCGGGCCTTGATCAGCGAGTGGCCGACCTTCCACATCTCGGGCTGGCCGCCGGCCCGGGCCAGCTCGTCGTACATCGCCTGCGAGCACTTGACCTCGCCGACGAAGCGCGCGCCCGGGACCTCGGCCAGCACCGCCTTGCCGAACAGGATCATGAGCTGATCGCCCCACAGGATCCGGCCGTGGGCGTCGATCGCGCCGAGCCGATCGCCGTCGCCGTCGAGCGCGAGCCCGACCTCGGCGCCGTGGGCGGCGACCGCGGCCTGCAGCCCGACCAGGTTCTCGGCTACCGTCGGATCGGGGTGGTGGTGGGGGAAGCGGCCGTCGGGCTCGCAGTACAGCGGCACCACCTCGAAGCCCAGCCGCTGGTACAGCGCCAGCGCGGTCGGTCCGGCCGCGCCGTTGCCGGCGTCGACGACGAGCCGAGGCCGGCGCCGGCCCAGCCGCAGGCCGGCGACCGCGGCGTCCTGGTAGGCCGGGCCGACGTCTTGCGCGGTCACGGTGCCGACCACGGCGCTCGGCCCGGCGCCGTCGGCCCGGCGGGCCGCGATCCACCGGTACAGCGCGGTGATGCCGTCGCCGTGCAGCGCGTCCTGATCGACCAGCAGCTTGAAGCCGTTGTCGGGCGCCGGGTTGTGGCTGCCGGTGATCATCGCGCCGCCGTCGACGTCGAGGGTCGCGACCGCGAAGTACAGGACCGGGGTCGGCACCATGCCGAGATCGACGACGTCGACCGACTCGGTCAGGCCGCGGCACAGCGCGGCGTGCAACCGGTCCGAGGTCAGGCGGCAGTCGCGACCGACCGCGATCCGCGGCCGAGGTCGGCGCGGTCGCTCGCCGAGCCGGGCGGCCAGGGCCCGGCCGAGGTCGGCCACCAGCTCGTCGTCGAGGTCGCGGTCGGCGACCCCGCGGATGTCGTACTCGCGGAACACGCGCGGGTTGATGGCAGCGGTCATGGAGCGCCTCACAGTACGCGGGTCAGGCCGCAGCAGGTCAGCGCGTCGACCGCGGCGCGGACGTCCTGGGCGCGGTCGACCGGCAGCACCAGCACGGCGTCGCCCG
>JAYVSF010000865.1:0-3870 GCA_043775605.1 Myxococcales bacterium | reverse complement strand
GCATGGCCTGCGCCGCTGTCCGCACGACGGCGTCGAGCTGGTGCCGCCGGCCCTGTACCAGGCCGGACGACGGCGCCGGGCGTCGGCGCCGACCGGCGTGCTGGCCAAGGTCTGCCCGGTGTGCCGCCGCCGCTTCGATCTGTCGTCGCGCTTCTGCGGCCGCGACGGTCACGAGCTGGTCGTCATCAACTGACAGGAAACCGGCCGGAGCTGAACGAAGCCTGAAGCCGCGTGATCGGCTGGGCATGGATGGGTTAGCGCAGGGGCTTTGCCCGCACGGGTCCGCGGTGGGCCGGGTATGCTGGGCGCCATGACCCTTCGCCTGTCCCTGGTCACGTCCGCGCTGGCCCTGACGGCCGCGGCGACGCCTGCTGCCGCCGACGTCCTCAGCATGCGCGCCGAGCTGCACGGCGGCGGCGCCGGTGGCGCGGGTATCGCCGGCGGGGCCAAGGATCACGCGTTCGCCAAGGGTGCCAGCGGCGGGACGTACGGCTTCCTGCTCGGCGCCGAGATCTTGTTCATCGACGCCTGGATCGAGCACCACCAGTACACCGACGGTTCGCTGATCGGCACCTGGACCCAGTTCATGAGCGGCTTCGACGTCGATCTCGAGCTCGGCAAGCCCGCGCTGCCGCCCGGCGCCAAGAAGGGCGCGAAGCCGGGCCGGGCCAAGGGCTACGCCGAGCTCGGCATCGAGGCCGGGTTCGGTCTCGGCACCGGTCAGCAGGTCACGATTCCCCTCGACAACGCCCAGCTCACCGACAAGGCCTTCCTGATCGAGGGCCGGTTCGGCGCCGGCTACAACCTCGGTCCGCTGGTCTCGATCGGCATCACGCTGCCGGTGTCGTACGGCTACATGTTCAAGGCCGGACCGGGTGTGGTCGCCAACGACACCAGCAATCGCTACCAGGCGATCCAGGGCGCGCTGATGTTGAATCTCAGGTTCCGCCTCAAGGTCAAGTAGCGGCCCGCCTGGCTGGGGGCGACGGTCCTGAGTACGCCCCCGACCCTGCGCGTCGACCGCTAGAACTGAACGAAGATCGGCTTCGGCTCGGGCTGAGTCGAGGTCTCGCGCGCGGCGCGGATGGCGTCGGCCGCCGGGCGCAGCACCTTCATGAACTTGGCGGGCCCGACCCGCACCCCGATCCGGCCCAGCTCCTTGTGGTCGGCGTCGAGGAAGATCACGGTCGGGTTACCGGCCTGGTACTTCGCCAGCAGCGCGTCCGACGCGTCGTCCTGGGCCGAGGTGTCGAACTGCAGCGGCACGAAGTTGTTGGTGATGGTCCGGTAGACCTCGGGGTCGGCGAAGGTGTGCTCGAACTCCTTGCACGGCAGGCACCACGACGCCCAGAAGTCGATCATCACGCCCTTGTGCTCGCGCTGGGCCTGGGCGAACGCCGCATGCTCGTCGCCGCGGATCCACGGCAGGTGGCGATCGACGTGCAGCAGCCAGCTGACGCCGGCGGTGAGGCCGACCACAGTCAACGCCACCGCGGCGCCCTTGCGCAGCTTGACCGCGAGCCCGTCGTGGAACGACAGGTGGATCGCGCCGAGCGCCAGGCCGGCCAGCATCGTCGCCAGCGCGGCCACGCCGAACCAGGCCGGGCCGAGCACCAGGCGGTCGATCGCCGGCGCGATCGGGCGCATGAAGTGGATCGCCGCGGCGAACAGCGCGATGCCGCCGATCGACTTCATCCAGTCCATCCAGCGGCCGCTCTTGGGCAGCGCGACCGCGAACGCGGCCAGCACCCAGAACAGCACGCCCATGCCGAGGGCGTAGGTGAACAGCAGGCTCGAGCCGACCGCGACGTTGCCCGACTTGGTGACGAAGCCGAGGATGCCGAGGAGGAACGGGCCGGTGCACGGCGCGGCGGTGAAGCCGCCGACCACGCCCATCGCGAACGCGCCGCCCATGCCCTGACCCGACACGCCCGACAGTGCGTTCTGCAGGCCGCCCGGCAGCCGCAGCTCGAACAGGCCGAACATCGACAGCGCCAGCGCGACGTAGACCAGCGCCAGCGGGATGACCACCGCCGGGTTGGCCAGCAGCGCGCCGGCGCGGGCGCCGATCATCGCGAACACCACGCCGAGGACCGCGAAGGTCAGGCCCATGCCGATGACGTAGACGGTGGCCAGCAGGAAGGCCCGGGTCCGCGACACGCTCTCGCCGCGGCCGCCGAAGATGCCGATGACGATCGGGATCATCGGGTACACGCACGGCGTCAGCGAGGTGAGGAAGCCGAAGCCGAACGCGCCGAGGTACGCCCACAGCCAGCCCTTCGACTTGTAGTCGTCGAACGACGGGTCGCCGTTGCCGTCCGCCCAGGCCGCGCCGGGGCGAGCGAGCACCACCAGGACCACGATCGCCAGCATGAGCCACGGCAACCAGCGCGCCGCGCGGTGGCGGGCCCGAGGCTGCGAGGCGGGCTCATTCGCGGGAAGATACGAGCGGGACATCGTCTGGAGGTATGCCAGGACCCGCGCGGGTCGTCACGGCATTCCTGCCATAGTAACTTGCGCAACCTCCGTATGCGTCCCACCGCCAACGATCACGAATGGCAGGCCACCTGGCAGGCCGAGCTGGCTCCGCCCCACGTGCGTCAGCTCGACGCGTACCAGCCGGGCAAGCCGATCGAGGAGCTCGAGCGCGAGCTGGGCATCTCGGGCGCGATCAAGGTCGCGTCGAACGAGAACCCGCTCGGCCCGTCGCCGCGGGCGCTGGCGGCGATCGCGGGCGCCGTCGCGCGGGTGCACCTGTACCCCGACGCCGCCGGCCACGCGCTGGGTCGGGCGCTGGCCGCGCGCTGGCAGGTCGGCCTCGATCAGGTCGCGCTCGGGGCCGGCTCGAACGATCTGCTGTACCAGCTCGTGCTGGCGCTGGTCGGCCCCGACGACGAGGTGCTGACCCCGGCGCTCGGCTTCCTCAGCTACCGGCTGGCCGCGGCGGTCGCCGGCCGCCGGTTCGCGACCACCGCCGCGACCCCGCTGGGCCCCGACGTCGACGCGCTGTGCGCCGGCATGGCCGCGCGGACCAAGCTCGTCATCCTCGGCAGCCCCAACAACCCGACCGGCGCGGTGATCACGCCGGCCCAGGCCGAGCAGGTGCTCGACGCGCTGCCGGCGCGAGCGGTGCTCGTGCTCGACGAGGCCTACGCCGAGTACGCGGCGGCGTGGCCAGACGTTGCACACGTCGACGGCCGCGCGTTGCTGGCCCGCGATCCCCGGGTGCTGGTCCTTCGTACCTTCTCGAAGATCTACGGCCTGGCCGGGCTGCGGGTCGGCTACGGCGTCGGCGATCGCGCGGTGATCGAGGCGCTGGGCCGGGTCGTGCGCACGTTCCATGTCGGCAGCCTGGCCCAGGTCGCGGCCCTGGCCGCGCTCGACGACGACGACCACGTCGAGCGCTCGGCTGCGCTCGGACGGCGCATGGTCGAGACCCTGCGGGCGGCGGTGGCCGACGCCGGCTTCACGGCCTACCCGTCGCTGGCCAACTTCGTGCTGGTCGACTGCGGGCGACCGTCGACGCCGATCTACGATCGGCTGCTGCGGGCCGGCGTGATCGTGCGGCCGATGGCGGCGTGGGGGCTGCCGAACTGTCTGCGGCTGTCGACCGCGAGCGAGGCCGACCTGCCGCGGGTGGTGACCACGCTGTGCCAGGCGCTGCGCAGTCCGTGATCCGCGCGGTCGTGCTGGCGACCGTGGCGCTCGGCTGCGGTGGCCACGCGCCCGCGGTGCGGGTGCCGGAGCGGGCGACCACCGGCGGCGACGCGCTGCTGGCCCGGCTGCCGCCCGGTGCCGAGATCGTGCTCGAGGTCGACGTCGCCCGGCTGCGCGCGAACCCGGTGGTGGGCGCGCTGGTCAGCGAGCTGG
>JAYVSF010000864.1:0-3149 GCA_043775605.1 Myxococcales bacterium | reverse complement strand
ATCGCCGCGCTGCAAGCCGACGACTACGTGGTCGCGACGTATCGCGAACACGGCCACGCCTACGCCAAGGGCGTCCCTGCGCGTTCGATCCTCGCCGAGCTCTACGGCAAGAAGACCGGGTGCGTGAAGGGCCTCGGCGGCTCGATGCACATCTTCGACAAGTCGAAGAACTTCCTCGGTGGCTACGGCATCGTCGGCGGTCACGTCCCGATCGCGGCAGGTGCGGCCATGGCCTCGAAGTATCGCGGCGACAAGCGCGTCACCCAGTGCTTCTTCGGCGAGGGCGCGTCGACCATCGGCGGCTTCGCCGAGGGCCTGTCGCTGGCCGCGCTGTGGAAGCTGCCGGTCGTGCTCATCTGCGAGAACAACCAGTACTCGATGGGCACACCGGTGTACCGCTCGCTCGCGGTCGAGGACGTGTCGCTGCGGGCCCTGGCCCACGGCATGGCCCGCGATCGCTTCGACGGCGACGACGTGGTCAAGGTCAAGCGCCGGATCGCCGACGCGGTCAACCGGGCCCGCACCACCGGCGAGCCGACCCTGGTCGAGGTCGTCACCTACCGCTTCCGTGGCCACTCGATGAGCGACCCCGGCCTGTACCGGACCAAGGACGAGGTCGAGGAGTGGAAGCGCCGCGATCCGCTGGGCCGGTCGCGCGCCCGGCTGCTCGACCTCGGCATGGCGGTCGAGGCGCTGGACCAGCTCGAGGCCGACGTCAAGGCCGAGATCGAGGACGCGGTCCGCTTCGCCGAGGCGTCGCCGGCCGCCGACGCCTACCTGCCCTACGTGGTGAAGGAGTAGTCATGGCGGTCATCAGCTATCGCGAGGCCTTGAACCAGGCGATGCGCGAGGAGATGGAGCGCGACCCCAACGTCTTCATCATGGGCGAGGAGGTCGGCCACTACAACGGCGCCTACAAGGTCACCCAGGGCCTGCTGCAACGCTTCAGCGAGCGCCGCGTCATCGACGCGCCGATCGCCGAGATGGGCTTCGCCGGCATCGGGGTCGGCGCGGCGATGGTCGGGCTGCGGCCGATCATCGAGTTCATGACCTTCAACTTCTCGCTGGTCGCGATCGATCAGATCGTCAACAGCGCCGCCAAGATCTTCCAGATGAGCGGCGGCCAGTTCAACGTCCCGATCGTGTTCCGCGGTCCGTCGGGGCCGGCGGTCCAGGTCGGCTCGCAGCACTCGCAGTCGCTGGAGTCGTACTACGCCCACGTGCCCGGCCTGAAGGTCGTGATGCCGTCGACGCCGGCCGACGCCAAGGGCCTGCTCAAGACCGCGATCCGCGACGACAACCCGGTCATCTTCATGGAGGGCGAGACCCTGTACGGCCTCACCGGCGAGGTGCCCGACGGCGAGTACACGATCCCGCTCGGCCAGGGCCGGATCGCGCGCGCCGGCAAGGACATCACGCTGGTGGCGTGGTCGCGCATGGTCCACGTCTGCACCGAGGCGGCGACCCTGCTGGCGGCGCGTGGCATCGAGGCCGAGGTGGTCGACCCGCGGACCCTGCGCCCGCTCGACATCGGGATCATCGTCGACAGCGTGCGCAAGACCGGCCGCTGCGTGATCGTCGAGGTCGGCTGGCCGGTGGCCGGGTTCGGCGCCGAGGTCGCCTACCAGGTCCAGCGCCACTGCCTCGACGCGCTCGACGCGCCGGTCGAGCGGGTGACGTCCGACGACGTGCCGATGCCCTACGCCAAGAACCTCGAGGACGAGGTCCAGCCCCAGGTCAAGGACGTGGTCGCCGCCGTGGAGCGCGCGCTGTACCTGGCCTGATTGCGAAGAGAGACGACGCCATGGCTCAGATCATTGGACTCCCCAAGCTCTCCCCGACGATGGAAGAGGGCGTGCTGGTGCGGTGGGTGAAGAAGGTCGGCGACAAGGTCTTGCCCGGCGAGCTGGTGGCCGAGGTCGAGACCGACAAGGCCAACATGGACTTCAACCTCGAGGACGAGGGGACCTTGCTCGAGCTGCTGGTGAAGGAGGGGGACACGGTGAAGCTCGGGGCGCCGGTGGCGATCCTCGGGAAGCCGGGGGAGGATATCGCGGCGTTGCTCAAGGAGGCGAAGGGTGCCGCTGGGGCGAGTTCGACCGCGTCGCCGTCGCCGTCAACGCCTACGGTTGCGGCCACGCCTGCGGTTGCGGCCACGCCTGCGGTTGCGGCCACGGCCACGGCGGCGAAGCTGCTGGCGTCGCCGCTGGCGAAGTCGCTGGCGATCGAGCTGGGCGTCGACCTGCGCACGCTGAGCGGAACCGGCCCCGGCGGTCGCATCGTCGAGCGCGACGTCCGGGCGGTGGCCGGGCATGACGCGCCGGTGATCGCGGCGCCGATCGCGGCGTCCGCGCCGGTGGTTGCCGCGATCGCGCCGGTCGCCGAGGTCGCGCTGGTCCGGGCCGCGCCAGCCGGGCCGCCGGCGGTCGCGCCTGTGAGCGACGCGGACTACGTCGACCACCCGGCCTCGAACATGCGCAAGCGGATCGCCGCGCGCCTGACCGAGGCCAAGCGCGACGTGCCGCACTTCTACCTGATGCGGCGTTTCGATCCCGAGCCCATGCTCGCGTTCCGCGCCCGCTTGAACGCGCTGCTCGGCGACCGCGGCAAGGTCTCGGTCAACGACCTCATCGTCAAGGCGGTCGCGCTGGCGCTGCGCCGGGTGCCGGCCTGCAACGCGGCGTGGGTCGGCGACGCTATCCGCATGTTCGCGCGGGTCCACGTCGGGGTCGCGGTCGCGATCGAGGACGGCCTGGTCACGCCGGTGGTGTTCGACGCCGACCGCAAGGGCCTCAGCGCGATCGGCGCCGAGGTCGCCGACCTCGCCAAGCGGGCCCGCGAGCGCCACCTCAAGGGCCACGAGATCACCGGCTCGACGTTCACCGTCTCGAACCTCGGCATGTTCGACATCGAGCGCTTCACCGCGATCATCAACCCGCCCGAGGCCGCGATCCTCGCGGTCGGCGGCATCACCGACGAGCCGGTGGTCAAGGCCGGCCAGGTCGTCGCCGGCAAGCGCATGACCCTGACCCTGTCGTGCGATCACCGGGTCATCGACGGCGCGCTCGGCGCCCGTCTGCTCGGCGTGCTCATCGAGCAGCTCGAGCAGCCCGAGTCGCTGGCCCTCTAGCCCGTCCAGTCTGGAGCTC
>JAYVSF010000863.1:0-3084 GCA_043775605.1 Myxococcales bacterium | reverse complement strand
CGCCGATGCCGCGCCGGCTCGCGCAGGGCACCGCACCGGTGGTCAAGGAGCCGTTGCCGATGCTGACCGCCTCGCCGGCCCGCGCCGATGAGTCCTTCGACGACGAGGACACCAGCGTCGATCGCCAGCTCCGCCGCATCTCGCGGGTCGCCGCCGCCCCTGCGGCCGCTGCCCCCTCCGTCGTCGGCCCCACGGTCGCTGCCGGCGCGCCGCGCGTGGTCCCGCCGATCCGTATCGTGCCGCCGGTCCGGGTCGTCCCGCCCGTTCGCGTGACGCCGACCGCGCAAGTGACTCTCCAGGTCCGCGCCGCGCCGTCCTTGCGCCTGGTGCCGCCGGTGCGGGCCGCACTCCCGGGCGTGGCTCGGCGCTGACGGCTACGGCGCCGCGCTGCTCGCGGCCGCCTCGCACACCATCATCGCCGCGCGATCGCCGGCCGCGATCGCACAGTCCCAGCGCGCGCGCGGCAGGGTCGCGCAGGTCGGCAGCGCCTGGGCCAGCAGCTGTGCGCGGATCGTCGCCTGCTGGTCGCCGGTCGCTTGCGGCGCGCGCGGCTCGCGGACGCGCTGCTCGGCCAGGCCGATCGCGATCAGCTTGTCGACCAGCTGGCCACACTCGTCGTCGGTGATCGGCGCCGGGACCGCCTGGGGCGCGGCCGCCGCTCCACCATCGACGACCTCGGGCGCCGGGGCGACTGTGAGCGGGGCCGGCGGCTCGACGGGCGCGACCGCCGCGCGCCGACCCGGTCCGCACCCCGCCAGGACCGCCAGCGCCAGGATCATGCACGCGCCGCCGGCTCGCATGCCCCAGTGGTAGCGCGGACCTGCCCGCTGGCGCCACTCGCGCGCCGTCACCCGCGCCGGCCCCGCGCCGTCATCACACGTCGGCCGCCGCCGTCGGCCGGCGCCGTGACCGCGTGCTACCGTCCCGACCTTGCCGATCTGGTTCGCGATCGTCCTCGGCGCCCTGCAGGGCGTCAGCGAGTTCCTGCCGATCTCGTCGACCGCGCACCTGCGCATCGCGCCCGCGCTGCTCGGCCACCACGATCCCGGCGCCGCCTTCACCGCGGTGCTCCAGCTCGGCACCCTGGCCGCGGTCCTGGTCTACTTCGCTCGCGACCTGTTCGTCGACCTGCCGCGCGCGCTGTTCACCGCGCCCCGCAGCGCCCGCGGTCGCCTGCCGCTGTACCTGGTCGCTGCCACCCTGCCGATCGTGATCGCCGGCCTGGCCGGCAAGTCGCTGTGGGTCGGCGACGCGCGCTCGCTGTGGGTGGTGGCCATCGCTCTGATCGTCGTCGCGGTCGCGATGTTCGTGATCGATCGCGGCCCCGATGGCGCCCGCACCCTCGATCAGCTCGCGCTCACCGACGCCTTGCTGATCGGCCTCGCCCAGTCGCTCGCGCTGGTCCCCGGAGTGTCGCGCTCGGGCGCCACCATCTGCGCCGCGCTGGTGCTCGGCCTGCGCCGGTCCGAGGCCGCGCGGTTCTCGTTCCTGCTGAGCGTGCCGGCGGTCGCGGGCGCCGGCCTGCTCGAGCTGCCCGACGCGATCCGCGACCTCGGCCACGACGCGGCGGTGCCGCTCGCGATCGGCACCGTCACCGCCGCGCTGGTCGGCTACCTCACGATCGCCTGGCTCATCCGCTACCTCGGCCGCCACCCGCTCACCGGGTTCGCCGGCTACCGCGTCGCGCTCGGCCTGACCTTGATCGCGCTGCTCGCCGGTGGCGTGATCTCGCCGTTCGCCGGCACCCACCGCGACGGCGCGGCGTACTCCCCCACCGCATCAACGCACAATCTCGCGGAGCGTCCCGAGCAAGGGCCCCGTTCACTGCTAAGGTCGCAGTCCTTACTCGGAGCCTCCCTTCCATGAAGCTCGTGCACCTCGTCCGTCGCACCGTCGCCCTCGCGATCGGCCTGCTGTTCCTCGTCACCCTGGCCGGCACCGCCGCGGCCCAGCCCCACCCGCGGCTGGCCAAGCCCGGCAAGTACCCGGTCCGGATCGACTCGGCGCCGCCCGGGGCCACGGTCTACATCGACCGCAAGGAGTTCGGCGCGGTCGGCGTCACCCCGTGGGAGACCAAGCTCCTGGCCGAGAGCTACACGATCATCCTCGAGCTCGACGGCTACGAGCTCGGCACCAAGACCATCAAGATCGCCCGCTCGCGCAAGCGGCAGGACACGTTCATCCCGCTGGTCAAGAAGCTCGACCCGCCGCGCATCGACGTCCGGGCCGACGCCGACGCCGCGGTGTTCGGCGCTGCGGTGTTCCTCGACGGCCAGGCCCAGGGCTCGGCCCCGGTGCTGATCACCACGATCCCCGGTCGCCACCTCCTCGAGCTCAAGAAGGACGGCTTCGATCCGTTCCAGTCCTGGCAGGAGGTCAAGGTCAACGAGAAGGTCACCGTGACCCCGGTACTGCGGCCGGTGGCCAAGCCCAAGACCGGCACCGTGGTGGTCGAGGCCGACGTCGCCGACGCCGACGTCCTGCTCGACGGCAACAAGGTCCAGGGCACCACGCCGGTGGTGATCACCGACGTGATCGAGGGCCTCCACGTCATCGAGGTCCGCAAGGAGCCGGCCCTGCCGTGGAAGCAGACCGTGCAGGTCACCGCCGGCGCCCAGGCGAAGGTCCGGGCCGAGCTCAAGGCCACCCTCGGCGGTCAGGGCGGCACCATCCGGGTGCTGTCGAACGTCGCCGGCGCCAAGGTCTTCCTCGACGGCGTCGAGATGGGGGCGGTGCCGGTCGACGTCAAGGACGTCAAGACCGGCGATCACGTGCTCGAGGTCAAGGCGCCCGGCTACCAGGACCACGAGGAGCGGGTGACGATCAACGCCGGCCAGGCGATGGTCTTGAAGCTCGACCTCAACCCCGAGGCCGGCAAGGCCGACGTCGGCACCCTCAAGGTGGTGTCGGCGGTGCCCGACGCCGACGTCTACATCGATGGCGCGGTGATCGGCAAGGTGCCGCAGGAGAAGCAGGTCACCCGCGGCGATCACTTCGTCGTGGTCAAGCTGGCCGGGTTCAAGACCTTCGAGCAGAAGATCCGGCTCGAGGCCGGCCAGACCCTGACCGTGTCCGCCGACCTGC
>JAYVSF010000862.1:0-1620 GCA_043775605.1 Myxococcales bacterium | reverse complement strand
CAGCGAGTTCATCTTGAAGATGTGGCCGGCGCCGCGCGCGCCCGGGAAGCTCTTGCTCTGCTCGGGCAGGAACAGGCCGGAGCAGTCGACCAGGTAGATGGTCGGCAGCCGCAGCCGCAGCGCCATCTGCTGGGCCCGCTGGATCTTCTCGGGGGTGCGCGGCCACCACGCGCCCGACGCGACGGTGTTGTCGTTGGCGATGACCATGCACCACCGGCCCTCGACCTGGGCAAGGGCGGTGACCACGCCGGCCGCTGGCGAACGCTGGTCTCCGGGGAAGACCTCGCCGTGGTTGACGAAGGTCCCGACCTCGCGCTGGGTGGTGCCGGGATCGACCAGCTTCGCCAGGCGCTCGCGGGCGGTGAGCTTGCCCTTCTTGTGGACCCGGTCGACGTAGGTCGGGCCCCAGCCGGCCTCGACCTCGAGCCGGCGCGCGCGCAGGCGATCCTCGAGCACGGCCAGCGCCTCGCGGTGATCGGTGGCGGTCTGCTCGTCGACGAGCTGGGCCAGGGGCAGGCCGATCGGGTGGAGCGGGACGAAGGACATTGTCAGGGCCAGCCCGGGATCGTGCGGGTGTCGTACTGGTGGGTGCGGAACGCTTCGGAGCCGAGGATCTGGCGATGGAGCGGGATGGTCGTGGCCACGCCGTCGCACACCAGCTCGGCGAGCGCCTGCAGCATCCGGGCGATGGCCGCCTCGCGATCGTCGCCGCGCGCGGTCACCTTGCAGATCAGGCTGTCGTAGTGCGGCGGCACCACGTAGCCGTCCTCGACGTGGGTGTCGACCCGGATCGCGCCGCCCTGGAGGTCGGGCAGGCGCCAGCGCGCGATGCGGCCGGGCGCGGGCCGGAAGTCGGCCGCGGGATCCTCGGCGTTGATCCGGCACTCGAGGACGTGTCCGGTGCACCGGACATCGGCCTGGGTCAGGCGCAGCCGGTGGCCGGCCGCGGCCTCGAGCTGGAGGACGACGAGATCGAGGCCGGTGCGGACCTCGCTGACCGAGTGCTCGACCTGCAGCCGGGTGTTCATCTCCATGAACCGCAAGACACCGCCGGCGGGGCCGTCGGGCCCGCCCGGATCGAGCAGCATCTCCATCGTGCCGGCGCCGACGTAGCCGATCGCGCGGGTCGCAGCCACCGCCGCCGCCAGGGTCGGCGCGCGCTGGCCGTCGGTCAGCACTGGCGACGGGCTCTCCTCGATCAGCTTCTGGTGGTTGCGCTGGACCGTGCAGTCGCGCTCTCCGAGGTGGATGGCGTGGCCGTGGCGGTCGGCGAACACCTGGACCTCGACGTGGCGGCCGCCCTCGATCAGCCGCTCGAGGAACACCCGCTCGTCGCCGAACGCGGCCCGGGCCTCGGCGGTCGCCATCGCGAACGCGGCCTCGACCTCGTCGGGCCCGCGCGCGACCCGCATGCCGCGGCCGCCACCGCCGCTCTCGGCCTTGAGGATCACCGGATAACCGACCGCGTCCGCGACCCGGCGGGCGTCGGCGGCCGAGGCCAGCGGCCCGTCGCTGCCGGGAATGACCGGCAGGCCGGCGGCGCGCATCGCTCGCTTGGCCGGGGTCTTGCCGCCCATCAGCTCCATCACCTGCGGCGGCGGCCCGACGAAGGTCACGCCG
>JAYVSF010000861.1:0-8522 GCA_043775605.1 Myxococcales bacterium | reverse complement strand
GTCGCGGCCGCGAGCCCGGTGCCCGGTTTGCCGGACCTCGCGCCCCCGGCTCCGTCGTGCTATGCGGCTAGCCCATGGCGAGGCTCGATCGGCTCCTGGCCACGCTCGCCGTTGCCGCCGCGGCCTGCTCGGGCTCGGGCTCGGGCTCGAGCGCGAGCGGGCGGGGCGTGGGGACGGCTGACGACGGCGGGGTCCGGGCCGAGCCGGTGGTCGAGGTCGCGCTCTGGCCGCTGGGCAAGGCCAGCCTCGACGAGTACGCCTGGCGGCGCGGCCCGGGCAAGCCGGCGTTCGATCGGGCGCTGGTGGCCGAGCGGCGCGGCGAGCTGGCCGCGGTCGAGCGCGAGAGCACTGCGGCGCTGGCCGCCGATCCCGGGCACCTCGAGGCGGCGTGGATGCTGGCGGTGGCCCGGGTCCGGCTCGGCGAACTCGATCAGGTGCTGGCGCCGCTGGAGATCGCGGCGTCGGGCGACTGGGCCAAGTGGGGCGAGCGCTCGCTGGAGCTGGCGGTGTTCGAGGCCTGGCGCGCGACCCCGGCCGGCAAGGGCTGGGTCCGGGCCGCGGTCGGCTACCGGGCGGCGCTGGCGACCGCGCTGGCTGACGCGGTGGTGGTGGTCGGCCGGACCCAACCGTACCGGCCACCGCACGGCGCTGGCGACCTCACCGTCGAGCATCGGGCCGAGGCCTACGCGGTCAGCGGCGGTCGCTGGCTGCGGTTGACCCGCACCGGTGGCGCGCTGGTCGGGGTCCTGGCCGCGCCCGGGCGCAGCCGGGTGGCCTACGCCGCCTACCGTGACGTGGCCCGGCCGCGCGAGGGCAAGCCCCGGCTGCGCGAGCTGCGGATCGGCGTGATCGAGCTCGCGACCGGCCTGGTCGAGCGCGAGCTGGTGGTCGGCGACGTGGCCCAGGCGACCCTGGCGTGGTCGAGCGGCGCCGGCGAGCCCGGCCTGGTGGTCGAGCTGGTCCCGGGCCACGGCAAGGCGCAAGTCTACGACGTCGACGATGGCGACCGCCGCCCGCACGCCGGCGGCCTGCCGCGGACCGAGGCGCTGAGGGTCCGGCCGCTGTCGGCCGAGCGCCGGCGGCTGTCGGCGCCGGGCCTGACCGCCGACTGGGACGACGCTGGCACCGCCAGCGCGGTGCGGCTCGATCGCAGCCGCAAGGTCATCGCCCCGCCCGAGGGCGCCATGATCGACGGCGACAGCCTGGCCTGGTCGCCGGATCAGGCGCGGCTGGCGTTCGCCTCGGTCGCCGAGGATCCGTGCGGCGACGCCGCGGCCCGGCAGGTGACCTTGTACGTGGTCGACGCCGGCAGCGGCCGGTTGCGCGCGGTCGCCGAGGTCGATCGGGTGCCGTCGCCGGTGTGGCTGGGCCCGGCCCGGCTGGCGTTCGTCGACGGCGACGGGGTGCGGGTGATCGACGCGGCCGACGGCAAGGACCTGCTGCGGCTGACCGGCGGCGGCGGCGTGACCACCGGCGTGATCGACGAGCTGCGGCCGTGTACCGTCGACACCGCCGGGCCGTTCGCGGACACCGGCGACGGCAGCGGCAGCGGCGACGCCAGCGGCGACGGCGACGAGCCGGAGCTCGACGACCTGGCGCCCGGCGCTGGCGGACCGGCGACCGCACCGGCACCGGCGGCGCCTGCCAGCGGTCGGCTCCTCGACGCGGGCACCACGAGCCCGGTTCACGCGCGCGGGCCCGATGCGCCTGGCCCGCACGCACCGTGAGCGATGGTCGCCCGACGTGCGCCGCGACCGGCTATGATAAGCGCCTCATGCGCGCGCTTTCGATCTCGAGCCTGACCCTGGTGGTCGCGCTCGCCGGCTGCGCGTTCCAGCCGACCGGGCACGGCGACGGCGGGGCCGACGATGACACCGACCGTGATGGCGCGGCCGTCGACGGCGCCGATCCGGTCGACGCCCGCGACGTCGACGCCCGCGACGTCGACGCCCGGCCGTCGTTCGATGCGTCGGTGTGCCCGGGCGACTACCGCGGGATCGGCGACCAGCCCACCCGCTACCGGATGATCGACGGCGGGACCTGGGCCGCGGCCGAGGTCGCGTGCAAGCTCCACGCGCCCGGGCTCACCCACCTCGCGGTGTTCAGCGACGATGGCGAGCGCGACGCGGTCGGCACGGTGCTGTTCTTCTCGGGCGAGTTCCGGCGCACGTGGATCGGGGTCTTGAACGACGGCAACGGCGCTCGCACGGTGACCGGCGAGCCGCGCTACCCCTCGACCGGGGTCGAGCCCGGCCAGGCGGTGTCGTGGATCCGCGACCTGATCACGCCGTTCCGTGCCGAGCCGATGACCACGTCCTACGCCGCGCTGTGCGAGTGCGACGGCCTGCCCGCGAGCCCCTGACGGCTTGCGGCCCGCGCCCGGCGCTGGTACTCATGGCGGGCTCTCCGTCGGAGAGGTCGAGGTGATCGCGGGTGTTCGCCGGGCAACCGGACGGGCACCGGAGGAAAGTCCGAGCTTCGCAGGGCAGGGTGCTGGCTAACGGCCAGTCGAGGTAACTCGCAGGAAAGTGCCACAGAAAACAGACCGCCCCGGCCGTGAGGTCGAGGTAAGGGTGAAACGGTGCGGTAAGAGCGCACCGCCCTCCTGGTGACAGGAGGGGCACGGAAAACCCCACCCGAAGCAAGACCAGACAGGGGTCGCGTGGCCCGCGCAATGACTCCGGGTTGGTCGCTCGAGGCCCGCCGGCAACGGTGGGTCCAGATGAATGATCACCGCCGGCGCAAGCCGGAACAGAACTCGGCTTACTGACCTCTCCGACGGGGGGCACTAGTTTCGGCTGTCGACGTCAGGTCACACGTTGACGTGGTCGTGGACGGCGACGGCGACGGCGACGTGGTGTTGGCGCACGCCTGCGGGCGACGGCGCCGTCAAGGTCGAAGACAACGACCACGTCAACGTCCACGTGCTCACGTGGGCGACCACGATGACTCCACGCGCATTGTCGTGAGCACCGTCGTGATCGTGGCCAGGTCCGGCGCGAACAGCGTGAGCTGATCGGGATCGGCGAACACGGCGGCGAAGTCGTCGGCGGTGAACGCGCGCGCCATCCGGACCGCGAAGCCGTCGCGCAGGACGCGGAGGTAGTGCTCGACGTCGTAGTCGCGCAGGTCCGCGGTGACCTCCCCATCCTCGCGATCGACGACCAGCGCGACCCCGCCGCCGCGGGTCCGGTAGATCCGCAGCCGCTCGCCGACCCGCCAGCTGCTCCGGCCGGACGCGAGCAACGCCTCGCAGGTCGGATCGCGGCGGGCGTCGCGCGTCGCCTCGTACTCGGCCGGGGTCCGGCTCACCCGTACCCGCGACGCCACCGCGGTCGTCGGCAGCGTGCGGCGGCGCAGCGCGTCCACGGTCGCCAGGTACGCCGCGCGCACGCCGGGGACGTCGCCGCGCAGCAGGCGCGCGAGCGCGGCCCGCAGGAAGTCGTCGCCGAACCGCTCGGCCCGGCTCGAGCGGAAGCCGACGCCGCGCAGGTGCAGCGTGCCGTCGTGGCCGAGCAGCGCGTAGTTCTTCGGCTCGTGCGACAGCATCGCGGCGTAGCGGCCCTCGAGCTCGAGCCGGACCAGGGGCGGCAGGCCACGGCCGACCTCGTCGACCATCCGGCGCTCGTCGGCCTCGGTCCAGCCCGCCGGCACCGCGACGTACACGCCGTCGGTGTCGGCCTCGAGCAAGGTCGCGCCGCGCGCGGCCAGCTCGCGACACAGCTGATCGAGCACCGCGCGGCCGTGGCGGGTGACCTCGTTGGCGGCGTGGACGTCGGCGAAGCGGGTGAGGCCGCCGGCGGCGAGGTAGCCGTAGGCCGAGTTGATGAGCAGCTTCATCGCGCTCGACAGCGCCTCCTGGCGGTGGCGCTCGCCCGAGCCCGGCGGCGCGGCGCGACCGGCGTCCTTGGCGGCCAGCCGCTGGACCACGAGCCGATCGACCATCGCCAGCAGCGCGCCGAGGGTGTCGCGGGCCGGTCCGATGCGATAGGTCCGCATCAGCGACGGGTACAGGCTGGCGACGTCGGCCTTGACCACGCGGTGGGCGACCCCTGCGGCGAACAGGTGGAGCGCGGCGCCACTGTGGGGCGTGCCGTCGCCGGGCGTGGCCGCAGGCAGGGCGGTGCCGGCGCGCAGGTAGGCCCGGACCAGCAGCGGATCGAGCACGCCGGTGGCCGGGCCGGCGTCGGCCAGACGCTCGTAGCGGCGTGGCGCCATCTGGGCCAGGGCGAAGGTCGCGCCGCCGAGCAGCCGCGCGACCTCGGCGACCTCGACCACGTCGGCGGTGGCGTAGCGCCGGACCCGCGCCGGATCGCGCCGGTAGACGTCGTGGATGCGCGCGCCGGCGATCAGCTCGCGATCGGCGGCGGCGACGCCGAGCGCCCTGGCCACCGCCTTGAGGCCGTGATCGGGCAGCTCGCGGGTGGCGACGTCGTGGCGCAGGACCGCGTCCATGGTGTCGATCAGCTCGCGGCCGGGCGCGACCAGGCGATGGCGGCGGTCGGGCTGGTCGGCGGCGGCGATCCCGCGCCGGGCCGGACGCTGGCGCAAGCCGCCGCCGATGCGGCCGAGGTCGAGCGCGACCCCGAGCCGGCGGGCCCGCTGCGCGAGGAACGGCAGGTCGAAGCCGTGCAGGTTGTGGTTCTCGATGACGTCGGGGTCGGCGGTCGCGACCGCGGCGACCAGGCGGGCGATCAGCTCGGCCTCGCCGACGTCGTCGAGCGTCGCGGCCTCGAGGGTCTCGGTCGAACCGTCCGGAAACCGGACGGCGATCAGGAACACCCGGTCGACGGTCGGGTCGAGACCGGTGGTCTCGAGGTCGAGCTGCAGCCGGCGCAGGTCGGCGAACCCCAGGCCGCGGAAGTAGGTCCGGCCCGACGCGGTCAGGTACTGATCGTCAGGCGCCAGCAGCAGGTGCTCGCCGTCGCCGAGGTCGCGGACGTGGCCGAGCGGGCGACCGAGCCGGCGGGCCGCGCCGTGCAGCACTGCGGTGGTCAGCGTCCGGACGTCGGTCGCGCGCAGCAGGAAGCGCAGCGCGCCGTCGCCCGCCAGCTCGCGATACGAGATCGTCGAGCGCGCGGCCTCCGCGTGATCGGCCCGGACCAGCCCGCGGCCGAGGTGGGCGACGTCGTCGAGCTGCGCGATCACCATCCACGGCCGGAACCGCCCGTCGTCGCGCACCAGGCCCTCGCCGGTCCGCCGCCACACGCTCACCCGCCCGTCGGCCTCGGCCCACACCGACACGATGCCCGGGGTCGGATCCCAGCCCCACAGCCATTCGTCTTCGCGCGCAGCCACGCCGCCGCATCCTACGCGGCGCGGCGGTCAGGGCGGGCCTCTCTGCGTTGCCCGGGCCGGCCGTGCCGGCTTGGCCGAGATCGTCTCTGCACCAGCCGATACCAGGTGCGGAGGAGGCTGTCAGGCGACGTCGATAGGCGCGGCGGGCACGGGAGAGCGATGGTCACCACGCTGAGCTGCAGGGCTCTTTCGCCGCAGCGGGGGGGGGTAGTGCCGGCGGTGCAACCGCCTCAGCCTGTGCGGCGGCGCCGATCTTGGAAGCCTCAGCCGAGCCGTCCGAAAGGGCGCGCCGCCGTTCGTTCGTGGAGCTGGCGCCTGCTCTACGCGATCACCTCGTCGTATCGTCGGTCACAAGGGCGCATGGGCACTCCTACCTCCAACTCGGTGCTCGCGGCGCTGACCCAGGCGCGGTTGCTCGAGCTCGCGCGCGGGCTCGGGGTCAGCCTCCCGACCTCGGGCCGCAAGGACGCCCAGATCACCCGCCTCGTCGACGCCGCGGGGTTGCCGCTGCCGGCCCTCCTGGGCCACCTCTACCGCGACGAGCTGCGCCTTGCCTGTCGCGACCACGACCTGGCGATCGAGAGCCGGTCCCGCGACGAGCTGGCGGGTCGGCTGCTGGATGCGGCCGGGTTGCCGCGCTCGCCGGAGGCCATCCCGCCGCTGCTCGCTGGCGGCGGCCCGCGCGACGTCCCGACGGCCGGCGACGTGGTCATGGTCCGGCGCCGGAACTACCTGGTCGACCGGGTCCACGCACCGCCGGGCCCCGAGGACGCGACCCGGGTCGCGCTGATCTGCCTGGACGATGACAACCAGGGCCGGCGCACCGAGGTCCTGTGGGAGCTTGAGCTGGGCGCACGGGTGCTGTCCGAGCGCGACCATGGCCTCGGCGACGCCGAGCGCCTCGATCCGCCGCGCACGTTCTCGGCCTACTACAACGCCCTGCGCTGGAACCTGGTCACCGCCACCGACGCGCGCCTGTTCCAGGCCCCGTTCCGCGCCGGGGTCCAGCTCATGCACCACCAGCTGACGCCGCTCAAGCGCGCGCTCGAGCTGCCCCGCGCCAACCTGTTCATCGCCGACGACGTCGGCCTCGGCAAGACCATCGAGGCCGGCCTGGTCATGCAGGAGCTGCTGCTCCGCAACCAGATCGACACCGTGCTGATCATCGCGCCGGCCTCGGTCTGTCCGCAGTGGCAGCGCGAGCTGTCGACCCGGTTCGGCCAGGGCTTCGAGCTGTACAACCGCGCCTTCGTCCAGCGCCGCCGCCAGGACCGCGGCTTCGGCGTCAATCCGTGGGTCACCCACGCCCGCTTCGTCATCTCGTACCAGACCCTGCGCCGCCCCGAGTACAAGGAGCCGCTCCACCAGATGCTCAAGGAGGGCCGGCGCCGCACCCTGCTCATCCTCGACGAGGCCCACACCGCCGCACCGGCCTCGAGCAGCAAGTACGCCGTCTACTCCGATACCACGCGCGTGGTCGGTGAGCTGGCCCCGCTCTTCGATCACCGCCTCTTCCTCTCGGCCACGCCCCACAACGGCCACTCCAACAGCTTCTCGACCCTGCTGTCGCTGCTCGATCGCCAGCGCTTCACCCGCGGCGTGCCGCCCAGCAGCCGGGCGCTCGAGCAGATCATGGTGCGCCGGCTCAAGTCCGACCTCCGCGCGCTCGCCGTCGCCGACCGCTTCCCCGCGCGCCAGGTCATCTCGCTCGAACTGACCGCTGCCGATGCCCCCGAACTCGAGCTGGCCCGCATGCTGGCCGAGTACACCCGGCTGATGGCGCCCGGCCGCGGTCGCGACCGCCTGGTCTTCGTCAACCTGCAGAAGCGCCTGCTGTCGAGCGTGCCCGCGTTCTGCCGCACTCTCGACAAGCACGCCCCGGGCGCGCGCCCCGCCGCCAGCGTCGCTCCGGTCGATCCCCGCGACGACCTCGCCGACGACGAGGATGACGTCGACGATGAGCTGCGCGACGCCGCCGAGGCCGCGACCGACGCGGCGCGCGCTGCCAGCCTGCCCACCCCGACCGCGACCGCCGGCGACTTGCTCGGCCGCATGCGCCGCCTCGCGCTCCAGCGTCGCGAGCTGCCCTGCGCCAAGACCACCGCCCTGATCGCCTGGCTCCGCGCCAACCTCCTCGTCCCCGCCAAGGGCCGCGGCGCCCCCACCTGGAACCCGCGTCGCGTCATCGTCTTCACCGAGTACGGCGACACCAAGACCTACCTGGTCAACCAGCTCGCCGCCGGGCTCGGCCTCGCCGACGATCCCGACGAGCGCGACGCCCGCATCATGCAGTTCCACGGCGGTATGTCCGACGACCAGCGCGCACTGGTCCAGCGCGCGTTCAACGGCCCACCCGCCGAGTACCCGGTGCGCATCCTGGTCGCCACCGACGCCGCCCGCGAGGGACTCAACCTCCAGGGCTACTGCGCCGACCTGTTCCACTTCGACATCCCGTGGAACCCGGCCCGCATGGAGCAGCGCAACGGCCGCATCGACCGCGCGCTCCAGCGGGAGCCGGTCGTGCGCTGCCACTACTTCATCTACCGCCACCGCCCCGAGGACCGCGTGCTCGACACGCTGGTCAAGAAGGTCGCGACCATCCAGGAGGAGCTCGGCTCGCTGGCCGCCGTGGTCGAGGCCGACCTCGACCGCGCGCTGGCCCGGGGCATCGACGACGACACCCTGGCCAGCCTCGCCGGGGTCGCGCCCGACGCCGTCCGCGTCCATGTGGTGTCGACCGAGCTGGAGTCCCAGCGCGATCGCACCCGCATCGAGCGCGACCTCAAGGACAACGCCCGGATCATCGAGATCTCGCGCAAGGCCATCGACTTCTCGCCCGCTCTCTTGCGCGAGACCCTCACGGTCGGCCTCGAGCTCGCGGTCGATCTCGCCGGCGCCGACGCGTTCGCGGTCGTCGACGACAGCCCTGGCACGTTCACCCTGCCGCCGCTCCCGGAGTCGTGGCAGCGCACCCTCGACACCCTGCGTGCGCCGCGCGAGCGCGACGAGGACCTGTGGGACTGGCGCCGCCGTCCGCCGCTGCCGGTGGTGTTCGAGACCCCGACCCAGATGACCGAGGACACCGGCCATCTCCACCTCTCGCACCCGGTGACCCAGCGCATCCTGTCGCGCCTGCTCGCCCAGGGCTTCTCCGAGCGCGACCTCGCGCGGGTCACCGCCATCGTCGCCGACGTCAGCAAGCCGGTCGCCCTGGCCCTGGCCCG
>JAYVSF010000860.1:0-14092 GCA_043775605.1 Myxococcales bacterium | reverse complement strand
GCGCTGGACGAGCGCGAAGGTGGCGGTGAAGCACACGCGGTAGCCGCGCTGGATCAACTCGTGACCGATCGCGCACACGAGGTGGGACTTGCCGCGGCCAGTTCCTGGAGCGCGCCTTCAGGCTGCCCCGCCACCGCGGTCGATCATGCCCGACGCCCGCAAGAAGCTGGCGAACGCGGCCCAGGTCGACTTGAAGCGGGCCAGCGCGTGCGGCGAGTCCGAGATCCTCCTCTGGAACGCGTACTCTGAGGGTCCGAACTCGAAGGTGTGGAGCACAGCCTTGCCCTTGGGCCGGTCCTCGTACATGAGGAGGAGCCCAGCCGCATTCAGATCGCTGTAGACCCCCCATCGCAGCACCTTGCAAGAGCCACTCCTCGGTGGACGTGTCGCCCGGGTCGCTCGCGTGGGCGCCGGCGACCTTGCGCGCGGCGTAGTCGACCGCGGCGCCGGCGATCATCTGCGACGTCATCTCGAGGCCGCCGACCGCGAGCTGCCCGGCGCGGGGGCCAAGCCGCTGCCACATCGTGGCGTTGCGCATACCGGCGTGCTCGACCGAATCGAGCGAGCGGAAGCCGCGGCCGATGACGCCCATCACGGCGGTGTTCGCGAGGTTGAGGCCGGCGATCGTCAGCAGCGAGGCGTCGTCGCCGACGGCGCGCAGCTCGCGGGCGACCACCCACGGGATCATGCGCGGCTCCCCGTTCCGGCTGCGGCCCTGGTGAGCCGCCTGCACTCCGTTGCGAGAGCAAGAGGCTTCATCCCGACGTGATCGTCGTGCAGCGGGGCCCTTCTCGCCAGCGCGATGGTCAGGGATTTTCGGCGGGCGGGCGTGCCGATATCGCAGTCCCCGACCCGAATACGGACCGAATACGGATCGAGCACGCAACCGGCTGCGTGACCGGCCGACAACTGGGGCGTCATGAACAACCGCACGAGTCGCCACGAGCCCCGCAGCGTCGCCGACCCGCCGCACTGCAATCCCCGACCCTCACCCTCTTCGGGTGATTCCGCCTTGGCGTCTCGCTCGGTAGGATTCTGAAGCGATGTCGCACGCGCGGACAGGACGCGGACACGGCATCGACGACGGTCGGTCGCCGGCGATGGGACCCGCACCCGGGAAGCGCGCGAGGACCGACCGCCTCGCCCAGCGCACCGCACCGCGGCAGCCAGCCGCCGATGGGTCAGTTCGGGGCGGCGCCCACGCTGCGATGGTGGATCCGTTTGACGTGGCCGCGCTGACGGCGCCCGATGCGCGGTTCCCCGGTCCCGGCGACGATCGCGCGCCGGGCGGCCAGCGCGTCGAGGACGATGGCGACCACGAGAGCACCACGGTCCAGCGCCAGACCGACGCTGCGGCCACCGCAGGTGGCGGCGACGACGCGATGTGTCGCCATGTGGTGGGTGAGCGCTCGACCGCCGTGGGCAAGCTTGCCCGTGTGCGCGCGCCTCGTGGCGTGCGCTTGCGAACCCAGCCGGCATCCGGCGCCGCCGATGTCGGCATCGCGCCGTTCGACGAGCTGGTGCAGGTCGAGCGGCGCACCGACCACGGCTGGTGCTGGGTGGTGGCGCTGGACGCTATGAGCGGCAGCACCGGTTTCTGCGAGGAGCAGTTCCTCGCGCTCGATCCACCCGATCCGACGGCGCACCTGCACCGCGTCGAGCCCGGCGAGCGCCTGGCCGACATCGCCGTGCGCCACTACGGCGCCGATCTGCGCGACGAGAACCAGGTGCGACTCTACGTGCAGGCCCTCTACCTGGCCAACAAGGACCACGCCGGCGTCTACCTCGACGAGGTCGACCTCAGCCTGCGCGATACGGTCGGACGGGGCGAGGCCGAGGTCGAGACCGTCAAGACCTACAAGGGCGCGAAGGTCCGTGCCGGCCTCGCGATCTGGGTGCCGAGCGACGCATTCATCATGCAGATGAAGGTCGCGGGGATGGTCAGTGACGGGTCGACGGCCTTCACGCGCGCGCGACAGGCGATCACCGGCATGGCCGAACGGATCGTCGATGTTGCGGTGTACAACGCCGGCTTCGTCGTCGGCCTGATGCACGGGGCCTGGAACGCCATCGCCGACCTCTTCGTCGGCGCGGCCGACATGATGGAGGCGGTCGCCAAGGTCACGTACCACGTCGTCACTGGCAACCCCGGCGCGGTCAAGGCCATGCTCATGGGCTGGGTCGGCAAGCTCGCGCTCGCGTGGGCGAACCGCGACAAGCTGGCCGACGACTTCATGAGCAAGTGGGAGTCCGAGGACGGCTGGACCCGCGGCACGTTCCAGGGCGAGGTCCTCGGCTGGGTCATGATGCCAGCCTCGGATTCGAGCGCACGGCGGCGCTGTCTCACGGACAGCCAGTATACCGTCGCGGCAACGTGTACATCAGCAGAGACGTCGACGGTCACAACGGCGGCGTGTGGAAGAAGGCCACCGGCGGCGCGGAGAACCTGCGAGGCAAGGGCACGCGCGACGGGACCTTCAATGAAGATCTAACGGAGCAGCTTGGGCCATGAACGTCGTCGAAGTGAACAAGTACTCGCCCGCGATGTTCCGGAACCGGCGATTCCTCCGCGACGACTGGACGTCGGTCTCCCAGGTCGGCGAGACCTGGGGCGGCGAAGTCGTCACGGTGGCTCGCTACCTTGCGGTCGAGGATCTGTACGTGCGCGCCGTGACTCGGTTCATGGATGCGGCGGGTATCGATGAAGTCTGCGTGCATGGTCGCGAGCAATGGGAAGACCGTGAGCTGACCGGGCTCCCGCTGCCCCCTCGCGCCGCCCCGCACGAGGGTGAACGCATCGCGGCCCCGGACACCGGAGATGTCCTGCGCCGATTCTTGCGCGAGCTGGCCTGGGCCGAGCTCGCCGTCGCGCCCCGGTTCCTCGTCCATCCCGGCTACGACTTTCGACTCCTCATCGCCACGAATGTCGACACGACCGCGGTCGAAGAAGAGGTGCGCCGCTCCGGGCTCTTCGTCTATCGCGGCGACTACGACTTGCCCACCCTCGATGCATGGACAACCGGCAAGGGCACCTGAGTGCCTCGCCACGGCGCCTACGCCCAACCCCGCTACGAGGGAGCCGCGGCCCTGCTGGACGCGATCGGGCGCGACGACGTCGAGACGCTCGGCGAGGCGATCATCGGCGCGGCGCTCTACGAGGACGACTTCGACGTGGTCCACGCTGCCTGCGTGCGGCTGGCCACCCACGGCGACGAGATCGTGAGGGGGAACGCCGTCCTCGGCTTCGGCCACCTCGCGCGCCTGTTCGAGCGCGCCGGCGACGACACCGTCGCGATCGTTCGTCGCGCGCTACACGACCCACGACCCGTCGGCCTACGTGCGAGGCCAGGCGTGGGCCGCCGCGAGCGACCTGCGTCACTTCCTCGGCGCCGACATCGACCCGGACGAAGCCGCCGCCAGCCGCTGACCTGCTCGATAGTCATCGCCGACAAGCCATGCCCGCACCGTCCGGCTCGACCGCCGGGATCGGAAACACGATGGCACCACCGCGGGCGCGTTCCAGATGGTCGCCGCGCGCTCTGACGCGCGCACCGTCTGATCGTATCCGATGCACGAGCAGCGTCTGGCGTGAGCGATCGGCCGAGCGCATCGTGACCGGAGATGACGGACACGACCAGCATGTGGCGCCGGCGCGTCGAGCGGTGGCGGGCCAGCGGCGAGACGGCCGAGGTGTTCAGCGGGCGTGAAGGGTTCGCGCCGGGTTCGCGCCGAGCACGTTGCGGTGGTGGTCGTCGAATCTGGCGCGGACGAAGTCGTCGGCGCCGGCATCCATGGGAATGGTCCAGCTCATCCGCGTCCCCGCTGCGCCCGTGGCGAACGCGGGCCGCGGCGCGGTCGTGATCGACCTGGTGGACGCGAAGGCGCGGATCACGGTCAAGCCCCGGGGTAGACCCCGCCACGTTGGCCACGGTGCTGGCGGCGCTCGGCGTCCGGGGCGCGGCGTGATCCCCGCCGGCGTCGAGGTCTTCGTCGGGCACGAGCCGATCGATCTGCGCTGGGACTTCGACCGGCTGGCGGGGTTGGAACGATTCGTCCGGTTTCGTTCCCCAGGCCGAGGGCCGAAAAGACGAACGGCCTGAACCGCAATGATTCCGACCGTTTGAGTGGAGCCGTGGGGGATCGAACCCCAGACCTCTAGAGTGCGATTCCGCGAAGTAGGCTGATGTTCCCAGCACTTACGAGCCAACCCATTCCCAACCATTCCCAAGTGCGACGAGAATCCAGCAATTCTCGTAAGTTGGCCTGGGATCGATTCAAGCTGCGGGTGCGGCCCGATCCCGGTCGACGGACACGACCGGCCGGTCGCCGCCGGTGGCGTGGTCGTGGATCTGCGCCTCCACCGCCGCCCGCACCTGCGCCGCCGGCGGGCACTGGATATCCACGGGCACGTGTGAGCCGTTGGCCGAGCCTGGCGCCAGCCTTGGCCCCCATCGACGGCCGCGGTAGCATCCTCGGCATGGGCGCGCCTCTCGCCAGGGTCTCCGTTCACGTCGAGCTGCCCGGCGACGTGCTCGGGGACGCCGATCCCGCCGTGCTGAGCATCGAGCTTCGCCGGCTGTGGGCAGTCGAGCAGGTACGGCGCCACCGCGTCGGCGTTGGTAAGGGCGCCGAGATCGCCGACATGCCTCGGGCGAGCTTCATGCACCTGCTCGGGGAACACGGTGTCCCCGTAATCGACTATCCGGCGTCGGACCTCGAGGAGGAGCTCCGCCTTCTCGATGAGGGCTGACAGACGGTGATCGTCGTCCCCGACGCCGGCCCGCTGATCTACCTCGCGGGCGCAGGACAGCTTGACCTTCTCCGGCGATTGTTCACACGCGTCGTGGTTCCGCGCGTCGTGCACGACGAGGTCGTCGTCGCCGGCGCCGGCCTTCTTGGCTCAACCGAGGTCGCCGCGGCAATCTGGATCGAGATCACGGACGTCGCGCCCGACAGCGCGCTCTTGCCCTTGCTCGATGCCGGCGAGGCGTCGGCGATCCCGCTCGCTCAGCGCCTCGGCGCGACGCTGCTCTGCGACGACGGCGACGCGCGAGTCATCGCGCGTCAACGAGGCGTGCTCGTCGTCGGCACCCTCGGCGTGCTGCTCAAGGCCAAGCGAGAAGGTGCGCTCGAGCTGGTCGCGCCCGTGATCGCGACGATGACCAAGGCCGGCATGTTCGTGTCGGCGAGTCTCGTGTCGCAGATCCTCGCCGCGGCCGGCGAGACGCCGGAATAAGGCGACGCGACCCGACTCCTCCGCCGCGTGGTCCGCCAGGACCTCCTGGTCTGGCCCCGCTGCACCGGCCCGATAACCGTCCTCACCACCATTACCGTATCCGCTGCACGAACCGCGTCCTTCCGCCGCTCAGCGATCGGACCGCGCCGATCCCGCCCCCTCGTGGTCGGCCCCTTGCTCAGCGACCCACGACGATGCCGTCAGCGCGTCCGGGTCTCGTCCCGATCTACGGCGCCTTGCCGGTCAGCGCCAGCACGTCGTTGCAGGCGACGCTGGCCTTCTGCAGCCGCTCGGGCGCGATCTCGCGGACGTGGGCGATCTCGTTGCGGACTGGCGCGATGTTGCTGATCGCCGCGTTCAGCCGCTGCTTGGCATCGTCAGCGCCGCCGAGACGCGCCTTGGTGTCGGCCCCGACGTCGCCCCCGAACAGGAGCGGCGGGAGCTGGGCAAGGTACAGGTAGTCGACGACGCTCAGAGGGTCCGAGCCGGCGGGGCGCGACCTGAGCGCGCGCGTGAGGGTCTCGCGCGATGGCTCGGGGACAGCGGCCTCGATCTTTGCGCCCGCGTTCGCGCCGTACTTCTTGCCGTAGACCTCCCGCACAACGGCGCGCAGCGCGCGTTCGGTCTGTACGATCTGGCCCCACACCACTTCGGCACCGGGCAGGAACCATGGTGGGGCGATCGGCGCCGTGTCCTCCTCACCACCGAGCTTGCGGAAGGCAGCGCGGATGATGTCGGCCATCCGCTGACGGCGTCCTTGCAGGAACGTCTCGTACGCCATCGCCTCCCAACCCGGCGGCAGCGCATGCTCGGCACACATCCGCCCCCAGCGGCCGTCGTCGAGCTTTAGCTTGTCGCGTAGGCGTGGCACGTAGCTCGCCGGCCCGCTGGCGCCGATCTCGCTGTTCTCGGTCCAGCCGACGTCCGCGAGGTTCGCGACCTGGTTGATCTCGCGGCGATCCGTGATGCCCTTTTTCACCAGCCACGCCTTCGGGAACAGGTGGTGATGCTCGGCCGCTGACCGGTTCGCGCTCGGCCCCGGCCCGAGGAACCCTTGCAGGAGCTGATCGGAGAACAGCGCGCGGGCCCCGAGCACGATCTGGGCGGCCCTGAACGCCAACGCCGACGGCGCGCGACTCCGCTGCGTCCCCAGGTCCGCGACCAGCTTGCGCGACCAGTAATCACCCGTGATCGTCGTTGTGAGCACGTCATCGAGGGCACGCACGAACCCATCGCCGTCGAGCCCGCGGACGCGAATCAGGTCGGCCTCGAATGCCGTCTCCGACGACGTCGAGTACCGCGCCGTGAGCAAGGTAGCGAACAGCCATCGCGCGATGAGCTGATCGAGACGGTGCTTCTCGAGCCCGGCCTGCTGCCCCTTCACGTAGAAGGCGAAGGCGTTGACCACGGCGCTCGTCGATGCCACAAGGCCCGGGCTGACGAAACCGGCGTGGGTCACCCGCAACAGGTAGTCGCGCCAGGATGTCTTGTCGAGGCAGGCCCCGGCCGCTTGATCGAGCTTGTCGAGCCGGGCCTGGCGAGCCGGCACACTGGTCTCCCCGCTGTTGGGGTCGATGCCGCGGAGGAACTTGTAGATCGCCGACATCCGGGCGCGCTCGAAGCCCACCGCACAGGCGGCGCGCAGGAGCTGCTGCGTGTCGACCTGGACCACCGACTCCTTCGAGAT
This sequence comes from Myxococcales bacterium, assembly GCA_043775605.1. Lineage (GTDB taxonomy): Bacteria > Myxococcota_A > Polyangia > Haliangiales > Haliangiaceae > UBA2376. The sequence continues at coordinate 7,169 of JAYVSF010000860.1, read as the reverse complement.
CTCGGCGGCGCGATGCTCTATCTTGTCGCGCAGCTGACCGTGATACACGGACAGCAACGTGAGCACGAAGTCGGCCTGGCCGAGCCGTGTGCCCTGGTTGTTGATGCGCACGAAGATGTCGGCGACGTTCTCGTCCGTCGCCTCGTTCTTGCGGATCTCGACGACCGGGAACTCGAACTCCTCGATGGCTTTGAGCCGCTCGAGGTTGTGTTCGACGGCATCCTCGTACGTCCCATCGATCTCACGCCCCGCCGCCCGGAGCGCGGCGAGCATCTCCTTGCGGATCTGGGGCTTGGTGCGCTTGCCGCGCCACAGGTCGCTGACGTCCGGTAGGTACTCAGGGTTCTGCGCGATGGCAGCGTCGACGACGTCGAACTTGCCATCGCGCGGGCGAAACGCGATCCGGATCTGCCGCTCGTCGCCGTCCTTGTCCCGCACCGCGGCGCCTTTGATCACGGCGTAGAGCGAGGTCAGGCGCTGCTGGCCGTCGATGACCAGCGATGACGCTCGGGTGGCCTTACCGTCGCTGCCGAGGACACGTGCATCGCGCGGATCATCGGTCTGCCACAGCACCACCGTGCCGGTCGGGTACCCGACGAACAGCGAGTCCAAGAGGTCGCGGACCTTGGTGTCCTCCCAAACGAACGGCCGCTGGAGATCGGGCAAGGCGATCTTGCCCTGTTCGATGTCGCTGACCAGGCTGATGATCGACCGGTGACCCTTGTCGAAGATCGGCCCACGTCCGCGCGAGATCGGCTCGCGGGTCGCGACCGTCTCCTCCGTGACATCGTCGTCGTCCTCTTCGGACTCCTTCGGCGCGGGGGCGCTGAAGTCCGGCTGTGGTAGCGCGCGTCCGATCGAGGCGCCGACATAGTCAACGGCCTCGGGAACGTGGTTGTCGGGATCGAGGCGGCGGCGCATTCTGGCCATGGCCTCGTCGACGAAGCGATCGAACGGATCTTTGAGCAGGTCCCAGGCCAAGCCGGCCTTGCTCACCGGGAACCGGAGGTATAGACCACCCAGGATCGACTTCCAGGCTTCGTTCTCTTCTTCTTCGGCCCCCAGCGCTGCGCGGATCTCCGGGCTGATCGGGCCCATCACGCTCATCGCGACTGTGCCGTTGTTGATGCAGCACGCCGCGAGCCGACCGGTGACCAGCCACAGACGCCGGCTGCCATCGTTCACGTGCCAGCCGCCGGGTCGTTCGTCGTGTGCGTTCTCGATCGCGTTCGCCAGCAACTCGAGGGCAGCCTGACGTTCGGCCGGGTCGGGCACCAGCCGCTCGACCCGCGTCCGGACCCGGGCCAGCGCGTCGTCGGTGTCGGCGTCGTCCTCGTCCGCTGTCCCGTCCTCCAGCCGCGCGAGGGCGGCGAGCGCGTCGGACGAAAGGCCCAGCTTGCCTAGGTCGGTGAGCGGCGTACCGCGGGTCTTGGCCCCGGCCCGGTCGACGAAGTCGAGCTTGAGCAACGCCAGGCGGACCGCCCGCTCGAAGGCGGCCGCGGCTCCACCTTCGATCGATCCGTCCGGCACGCGGACCTGGAGGAGGTCGACCTTGCGGCCCTTCATTGACAGGCCTGCGCTGGTCACGACCTTCTGCATCGCGCGGTTGACCTCGGCTTGCTCGGGCATGCCGCGCTTGATCAGCGAGATGCCGGCGAGCGCCGACCCGACCTCGCCATCGGCCACGTCCTGCAACGTTGCTCGGAGACCGACCATCACCAGCGCGTGGGCGGAGGTCGCGACCCGGAGCGTCGCGGCGCCCCGGTAGTGCTTCCATGTCTCGCGGTAGTGCTCGATGGTCAGCATGACGTGTCCGCCGGGCCAGGTGCATTCCACACGCACTGGCGCGGGCAGCGCGGGTAGCGCGACCACGCCATCGAACCCGGATTCCGGCCACGGCTGCGCCAGCGCGCGGCTCACGACGACCGCCACCGGCGTCCCTCCCACGTTCACGGTGAACGGGTGAGCGGCGTCCTGCACCGCCCGGATGACGTCGAAGGCAAGCTGGTTGGCGTCAGAGCGCGACATCCGACGACGATAGCCGCTTTCGGAGTCGCCTACGCCCCGCCGGTGACCGTCCTGCGCGAGCGTGATCGGCAGCGGCAACGCGGCAGCTCTCACCTACCAAGCGCGAACTTCGACACCGAGGTCGACGACCTCGCCCACACGTGCGCCCCAGCGGTCGCGCATCCAGGAGACGCGTTCGTCGAACACCACGTGCGCAGATGGTCTGAGGTGCCTGTCGCTGTCGGAGGTATCGAACAAGATGTCGACGAGCGGGCGGATGCCCAAGCTGACTCGCACCAGGCCGACGTGCAAGCTCATCGGCGGCACCTGCTCCCACAGCCCAAGCCGTGCCCGAGAGAGTGCGTCCGGACGATCACCGAGGGCAGAGTGGAGCTCGTGGTCGACGTAGTTGACCCACGGGATGGTCGGTCGAAGTCGTGAATACGCGGTGGCTTCCGCTGGCAACGGGCCCAGGCCCGAGCCCCGGCATCGTCGGTGCGGCGCCGGCCGCGGCCACCGTCCTCCACACCGACGTCACCGCTGGAAGTGGGCCTCAACCAGGCCGGTGGGGACATTTGCCGGGCGATGGCCATCAAGCACTGTTGCCCGAGGCCCAGCCCTACGAGGGGCCGTCCACGGTGCCGCCGGCGAAAGTACTGAAGCCGACCCGCTCTGTCACCGCGCGCGGCGACAACTCGTTATTCCCAGCCGTCATGTGGTTGAACGTCGTGCGCACCCAGGCAGGGCAGCAGTTTGTCATGAACAAACTCCCGTGCGAGCGATAGATGTTCCTCGTCAGTCGCAGCGGTGATGTCGACAACGAAGCGATCGCCGTCGACGAATAGACGAAGTCGAGTTCCCTCGCGTAGTCGCGCCACAAGGTATGCGCCCCAGAAGTCGTTGTCTCCGCCCCGCCAGACTACCGATCCTTCGGCGACCAAGAGGGCACGGATGGCGGCAAGGTTCAAGGGGGTCCTGAACGAAAACGCTTCAGCGCTCATAGGGCGATCTCCGCGCGATACAATTCGATGGGCCCCTTCGTCGGACGTGGGACTTCGGCCACTGGGGTCAGATCGGCCTTCAGCTTGATGTCAACTTCGCGGCCGAGACGTGATGACCAACGTGCGCAAAAGTCTGCAACTTGTGGAAACTCACTATGGAATCCTGTTCCGACCCTGACTTCGTTCTTGAAGATCACCTTCTGTCCTCCGATCAGTACCTTCTCGTTCAGCACGGGGTCCTTGCGCAGCATGTGCGCCACCAACTCCGGTGATACGAGTTCAATATCGACATCCCCCATGTTCTCGGGAGCCAAGCGATCAAAGTGATGCCCCAAAGGCTTCTTCGGGTTGCCCGAGTAGAAGCCGGTGGCGGTGCCGATGTTCTTGGCTTCCGCGGAGACACCCCGGCCATTGACCGTAACGGTGGACATCATTCGGGCAAAGTCAGCCTTGAAGTCATCGAATTGCGCCCAGTCCTCGAATGCGAGCGGCAGTCGATCTCCGCCCCGTTCCACACTCCCGTTGCGCATCTCGTTGAAGCGCTCCGCCGTGATCCCTGCACGCTCCAGGTCTGCGCGAAGACGTTCCGGATCGGAAACCAAGGACTCGTTGTCATCCTTCCGTTGGCGGAACATCTCGTCGGTCTTGAGCGACTCTTCCACCTTGTTGGGATCGTCGACGCGCTTGAGCCCATCCAATCTGTCGGACAATGTCGCTGGATCGTCGGCGGGGATGTGCGCCGATCCTCCCTGGAGGGCCGCCTCTGCGGCCAGCAACTCGCGGGCGGGAGGGACCAGGGCGCGGCCGGCCTCGGGGTTGCCGGTCGCCTCGGCCTCGAGCGCGAGGGGGTGGACGACCTGGGCTTGCTCGAGGAGTCGCCGCACGGCGGGGCTGTCGGGAGTGCCGGCGGTGCGGTGCTCTGCGATGGCGGCCTGGAGATGCTCGATGCGGCCGGCGACACCGCGGCCGATCGCGATCGAGGCGCCCTGGAGCAGCCACGCGGTCGCGTCGTCGTCGGTGGGCGAAGACGCCTGCGCATCCCCGGCGCGGCGGACCGCGTAGTTGACGGCCGCGCCGAGCACCATCTCCTCGGTGATGCTCACCCCTTGCAGCGCGGCCCGACCGCCGACGCTGGCGGCCTTGCCCCAGACGATCGACAACTTGGCGGTGTCCTTCATCAGGTCGTCGAGGCCCTGGAAGTGCTTCTGCAGGCGGCCCAGCACCATGATGGAGGTGAGGTTGACCGCGCCGATGGTGATGAGCGACGACCGGTCGCCCGTCAGGCCCTTCTGGCCGAGCGAGGTGACCGCCAGGTCGGTGAGTCCCGACGCCACGGTAGCCGGCGCCAGGTTGGCCGCGCTGACCAGCTCACCGCCGGCCCGCGCCTCCATCGCGCCCTGCGCCCACTTGCTCGCCATGCGTGCGGCGCCGCCGGCGACGATCGCCACCCCGATCTGGATGCCGATGTTGACGATGAGGCTGCGGATCTGCGCGGTCTCGATCTTGTCGTAGGCCGCCTGCAGCCGATCGTCGAAGTGGCCGGTGGCGCGCCAAGCGTCCAGGCGCTCCTCGGCCTGGTCGATAGCAGCGCCTCGCTCGGCGATCCACGCTGGGGTATCGCGGTTGGGCTCGTCGCGCTGACTCGTCGCGACCCCGGCGAGACGCGCCCGGTAGCGGTTGCGGATCTCGCGCGCGACTCGACCGAGTCCATGAAGGTCGCTGACCAGCAGCGGTAGCATCTGGTCGCCGCCGTTGGCGAGCCATCCCGCGACCCCGTCGTCCATGCGGTCCAGCGCGATGGCGAGCTGGTGGCTCTGGCTGTCGAGCGCGCGGATCCGGTCGGTGAAGGCCTGCTCGCGGGCGTCGATGACCAGATCGTCGAGAGCCGCCCCCGGCACCTTGCCGCCGCGCGCCAGCCGCGCCTCGAGCTGGTCCTTGCGGCCGGCGAGGGCGCGCTCGTCCTGCAGCGCGCGGGTGGCCGTGGCGCGGTCGGCGCCCGCGAGATCGGCAGTGGCGTCGCGCGCCTGATCGAGCGCGTCGTCGACTAGGTCGAGCGCCTGGCGACGCGCCAGCCGCCGGGCGCGTTCGAGCGCGGCCTGGGCCTGATCCTCGCGCTCGACCGACCGGGCCAAGGCGTGGACGTAGGCCTCGAGCACGGTCGCGGTCGACCGCGTGACCCGGCGGCCGAGGACCTCGTCGAGCTCACCCTTCGCGGTCGCGACGAACACGTACTGATCCAGGACGGCGCGGCTGAGGCGGCGCGCGCTGGTCGGATCACCATCGATGAGGGTCTCGGTCCAGCCGTGGGTGGTCGCGATCGCGCGATCGAGCTCGTACAGGATCGGATCGGACGGCGGCGATGGCGACTGCCCCGCGGTTGCACGGGAGTGTTGCAGCATGTTGACGCTGCCGGTCGCGGTGGTGCGTAGCTCCTCGGGGCTGTGACGCGCAGCCGAGGAGGTCTCGGCGGCGCCGGCCTGACGCTGCGCGAACCCGAGGTATCGGAGCAGCAGCACCTCGGCCGGCTTGTCATGTCGCGTGGCCAGCAGGGCCGCGACCCCCTCGGCGTCGCGAAAGGCCGTAGGGAGCGCCTGCTCGCCCGCCTTGGACCGCGCGCCCGCGTACGCGTGCAGCGCATCGGCCAGGGCTTCCAGCGCCCCGCGCAGCCCGGCCAGCTCGGGGTCGGGTAACCGGCCGCTCTCGAGCGCGATGTGCGCACGCCCCGCGGCGAGGCTCACGGCGTGGGCCGCGCCGACCAGACCAGCGCTCGCGTCGGGTGCCGGTCCGGCAGCGGCGGCCGACGCGTCAGGCGGAGCCTGCTTCGGAGCGGACTGGGCCGCGGGCGCGATATCTCCTCGGTCACGATCGCCCCGACCAGCTGCGCCGCCGTCCGCGGCCCGGTGCTCCTCGCCACCGCCGTCGCGGTGTTTCCGCCAACCCGCGATCTGGTGCGCGCTCATGTGCACCAGGTGCTGCAGATCGTCGCGGATCCGGACCGCTGCCACGTAGTTCGCGAGCGCGCGGGCAAACTCGTCGGGCTGCTTCGGGTCACGTTGCCTGGTGCTGGCCCGCTCGTAGCGGCGCCACACGGCGGCGCGGTCCCCGGCGGGCAGGCCCGCGAACCATTCGAGCAACTCGCCCTTCGCGATCGTCTTGTTGACTACCGCTGGCTGCACCTCGTCCTCGCCGGCGACGCCCGGCACGCGCGGCCGCGTCGCGCGCTCCAACGCAGCGCCGACCGCCATGACGGTCGCAACCGTCGCGCCGCGATCGCGTTCAGCTCGCTCGCTGGTATCGCCGATCCGGGACCTGAGCCTCCCCTTCAGGCTCTCGAGCTTGCGCGCGAGGACCTGCTTGCGCTCGGCCCACTCAGCGGCGGGCGCCTCCCCGAGTTGCTCGACCTCGAGTTGCAGCGACTCGGCCCACAGCCGCTCCTGGTGCGCCCGCTCTTCCGCCTCCTCGACCGGCGTACGCGGCGCGAACTGCTCGCGCGCCTCGAAGGCCACATCGGCCGCGTAGCCGCGCTCACCTCCGCGCCATTCACGGTCGCCGCTCACGGCCAGGGCCTGCGCTGCTTCATGTCAGGGATATCGGCATCGGCCGCGCGAAGTTGCGTCCCGATCCCCCGGCAGCAGGTCACCGCGTGGTCGCCGGAGGCCATCAGCTCAAATCGTACAGGGTGGTCGGTAGCTGTGGAAGCGGCTGTCGACCGACGGGGGGCGCGCAGTGCTTCGATCTCGTCCGTCAGCGGTCGTCCGGGAAGGACGGCGGCGACATCGGCCGGCACAGCAGCGAGCGACACCGCATCCCCACCTCTAGACCGAAACGGCGAATCGATCCCAAGGCGATCCCGAAAATGTCGAGGGCTCCGCATCTCTGCGAAGCCCTTGCCGTTTTCCGTGGAGCCGTGGGGGATCGAACCCCAGACCTCTAGAGTGCGATTTCGAGAAGTGCCCTTAGGTTCCTGCCACTTACGAGCCAACCCATTCCCAAGTGCGACGAGAAGCCAGCAATTCTCGTAAGTTGACCTGGGATCGATTCAAGTAGCGATAGAAGCGGCAGGGTCAGTTCAGGTCACGCTGGTCGCCTTGTTCACCCGCGGCCATGCCATCGGCGCCGCCGCACGCCTTGGCCCAGCTCCGGCCGAGGCGGACGTCTTCG
>JAYVSF010000859.1:0-5679 GCA_043775605.1 Myxococcales bacterium | reverse complement strand
GCCATCGGCACGCCCCAGCCGCGCGCGGCGGCGCCGTGGTGGTTGGCGAGCGCGAAGATCGCCGCCGGCGCCAGCATGCCGCCGAGGGCCGCGACCAGCGGCAGCGTGGCCCGTCGCCGATCGCGCAGCTCGCCAGCGTGGAGCTCGCGCCGGATCTCGAGCCCGACTACCAGGAAGAAGATCGACATCAAGAGGTCGTCGACGACGACGTGGGCCGAGGCCCGCACCGCGTGGCCACCGACGGTGACGCCGAGCGGTGTGGCCCAGAGGTCCTGGTACGAGCCGGCCCAGCGCGAGTTGGCCCAGCCCAGCGCGACCGCGGCCGCGACGATCAGCACGATGCCGCTGGCGGCCTGGATCGCGAGGAAGCGCTCGATCGGCCGGGCCAGCGCGTGGGCCAGCCGACGCGCGATCGCCAGCGCGCCCGGCGGTTCGCCGCCGCCGTGCGGGTCGTCGTCGTCGGGAGAGGGTGAGCTGGGGGCAGACATGGCTCGGCCGCCCGCCGCGTCCGACCACTCGTCGATGCCGGTCGATCCGGAACCTTGCGAGCCGCTCATTCTCCCGCTGCGAGTCCGGCAACCGTAACGCCTGCGCCGCACGCGCGCAACGCATCCGCGAACCCGAGCCCGAATCCGAATCCGAGCCCGAATCCGAATCCGAGCCCGAATCCGAATCCGAGCCCGAATCCGAATCCGAGCCCGAATCGGAATCCCCCGAGCGGGTCGATCAGGCGGTCGCGAACAGGTCGTGGCGGGCGGCGTCGCGGATCGCGAGCACGCCGGGGTGGACCAGCTTGCGCTCGATCGAGATGGCGTAGAACCGCTCGCGCCCGCCCTCGACCTCGCCGATCGCCGACAGCTGGTAGCGGCGCGCGACCAGGCGCGCGATCACGGTCGGCACGAACACCACGCCCATGCCGTCGGCGGCGAACTCCTGGAGCAGCGCGCTGTCCTCGGCCTCGGCCACCACCCGCGGCGTGATGCGGTGGCCCGCGAACCAGGCGTTGAGCGAGCGGCGCAAGGCCGAGCCGTCGACCGGCAAGAGCATCGGCGCGCCGTCGAGGCTGGTCGGGAACCGGCGGCGCAGCCGGGGCGCCAGGGCCCGGGGCGCGAGCGCGGTCACCGGCGACTCGCCGAGCGGGTGGTTGTAGGCCCGGACCGGCCCGCCCGGTGGCAGCGGCGCGTCGGTGATGACCACGTCGACCTCGTGGGCGGCGAGGTCGGCGAGCAGGCGATCGAAGCGATCCTCGCGACAGACCAGGGTCACGGTGCCCGGCAGCCGCAGCGCCGGCTCGAGCATCCGGCGGACGAGCAGCTTGGGCACGACGTCGGAGATGCCGACGGTCAGCCGTAGCGGCCCGGGCGCCAGCTTGCCGCGCAGCACCTCGCGCAGCTCGGCGCCGAGGCCGAAGATCTCGCCCGCGTAGCGGTAGGCGACCCGGCCGGTCTCGGTCAGGGCCAGCTTGCGGCCGCGCTGCTCGAACAGGGCCACGCCGAGCGCGTCCTCGAGCTGGTTGATCTGGGCCGACAGCGTCGGCGGTGCCAGCCGCAGCATCTGGCCGGCCGGGGCCAGCCCGCCCTCGCGCGCGACCATCCAGAAGTACAGGAGGTGGTGGTAGTTGAGCCAGTCCATCGGGTTCGCCTCGATTCGAGAAACTCGAACAGTTCGCTTCGAATATTCTACTCGACCGTGCGGCCCCCGGTCGCCATGCTGTTCACCTCATGTCCCGGAGGTCCTCATGATCTGGCTCTATCTCGGCTTCGTCGCCCTGGTCCTGGCGCTGCTCGCGCTCGACCTCGGGGTGTTCCACCGCCGCCACCAGGCCGACTCGGTCAAGCAGGCGCTGTCCTGGTCGGCGCTGTGGATCAGCCTCGGGCTGGCGTTCTCCGGCCTCATCTACCTGGGCTACCAGGGCCACTGGCTCGGCCTCGGCACCGGCGTCGACACCGCAACGGCCCCGCGGCTCGGCGACGACGGCGTCGCCTACTACAACGACGGCGGCTCGGCGATGGTCAAGTACCTCACCGGCTTCCTGGTCGAGAAGTCGCTGGCGATCGACAACATCTTCGTCATCGCGATGATCTTCGGCGCGTTTTCGGTGCCGGCCATCTACCAGCACCGGGTGCTGTTCTGGGGCATCCTCGGCGCGCTGGTGATGCGGGGCGCGATGATCGGGGTCGGCGCCGCGCTGATCGTCCGCTTCGCGTGGCTGGTCTACGTGTTCGGCGGCTTCCTGATCCTGACCGGCGCCAAGATGCTGTTGCTCGCCGACGGCAGCGGCGACGTCGCCGACAGCTGGGTCGTGCGCCTGGTCCGGCGCTGGCTGCCGGTCACCGAGCGCTTCCATGGCCCGCGGTTCTTGGTCCGGGCCGGCTCGCCCGCCGCCCGCGCCCCGGCGACCCCGGGCGCGCCAGTCGAGGTCGATCGGGTGGTGGCGGCCGCCCGCAAGGGCGCGCTGCTGGCGACGCCGCTGTTGCTGGCGCTGGTGCTGGTCGAGCTCTCCGACGTCATCTTCGCGGTCGACTCGATCCCGGCGATCTTCGCGATCACCACCGATCCGTTCCTGGTGTTCACCAGCAACGTGTTCGCGATGCTCGGCCTGCGCAGCCTCTACTTCGCCCTGGCCGGGATGATCGACCGCTTCCGCTACCTCAAGCCGGCGCTGGCGACCGTGTTGGTGATCATCGGGGTCAAGATGATGATCCACACCACGCTGAAGGAGCTGCTCGGCCCAGCCTTCAACTACTACGTCATGGGCGTCGTGCTGGGCGTGATCGTGGGCGGTGTGGGGGCGTCCTTGATCTCGACCCGCGGTCAAGGCGCGGGCCCGACGGCGGCCTGATCGGTGGCGGCGGCGAGCGACCGCGCGGACCGCGGCCACGATCTCACCCGTGGCGCCGGGGTCGCGCTACGCTGGCCGCGATGGACGAGCCCACCGCGGACGCGGCCGAGCCGCCGATGCTGATCGACGTCGAGGCGATCGCGCGCGAGCTGGGCCTCGCGGTCGCCGCGTCGCCGCCGCGGCTCGACCGGGTGGCGCTGGCGATCGCGCGGCTCGGCGATCGGCCGGTGGCCGACGACCAGCTGGTGGCGACCCTCGACGGCTGGGGCCAGCGGGTCGCCGACGCGGCGCGCGGCTCGGCGCCGGCCGGCTTCGATGCGCTCGAGCGCCTGCTGGTCGGCGAGCTCGACCTGCACGGCGACGAGCAGGACTACGACGATCCGGCCAACAGCTTCTTGCCCGAGGTCCTCGCCCGCGGGCGCGGCCTGCCGATCCTGCTGTCCTTGATCTACCTCGAGGTGGCGCGCCGGGCCGAGCTGCCGCTGTTCGGCCTGGCCTTGCCCGGCCACTTCGTCGTCGGCTACCGGCTGGGCGAGGGCGGCCTGGTGGTGATGGATCCGTTCCGGCGCGCCCACATCCTCGACCGCGCCGAGCTCGAAGCGCTGGTGACCCGGGCCGGTGCCACCCTGTCGTCGGCGATGCTGACCCCGGCGTCGGCCCACACCATCGCCACCCGCATGCTGCGCAACCTGGTCGGCAGCTTCCAGCGCCGCGGCCGGCGCGATCGGGTCCGGGCGGCGGCCGCGCTGCTGCTCGCGCTCGACGCCGGCGATCGCGCCGCGCTCGAGGCCCTGGCCCTGGCCAGCGACGAGCACGACAACTGAGGATCATCCCGGGCGGCGCGCGGCCCGGGTTCGGACCGACCGCGGGCGCGGGCGTGGCTTGCCCGGCTTCTTCGCCGGTCGCCGCGGCAGGGCCGCGACGAAGTCGGCGGCCTCGTGGGCCCAGCGGCCGAGCGCGCGAGGACCAGCGACACGCACGCGAGACGCGGGGGCACCATGGCCGGCTGCAACGCCCAGGCCGCGCCCGTCATTCCCGCCGCGCTACCTGTCGCCGAGGCCGGTCGCGAACAGCGTGTTCCACCGGTCGGGCGGGGTCTCGTTCTTGTCCTCGGCCAGCGCCTCGATCGTGGCCTTGAAGTCCTCGGCGTCCGCCACCCCCTTGGTCGGCGGCACGATCTGCAGGAAGCCCTTGCCGTCGGCGGTGACCATCCGGAACCCGTCGAGGTCGATGGCGTCGAAGCTCAGGACCGGCGTCATGGTCATCCCCGACGTCGAGCCGTAGAGATCGACGCCGACCTTGACCAGCGACGTGTAGGTCCCGTTCACGCTGGCGTCGGCCTTCTGGTAGTCGCGCCAGGTGATCGTCGTCAGCACGGCACCGCTGATGTACTTGGCGGCGCAGGTGCGGGCCGGCAGCGCGGCGTGGGCCAGGCGATCGAGGTCGATGCAGTCCGAGGTGCTCTCGAACACCGCCTGGGTGTCCTCGAACGTGAGCTGATAGACCGACTCGGCGTTGACCTGGCCGCCGCCGAGCACGAACTGCAGCCCGCCGCGGACCGAGCCCTTGACCGTCTGCTCCTTGCGGCTCGCCTTGGGGAAGATCTTGACCACGCAGGCCGCGGTGCGGAGGCGGTAGTCGGGCAGCCGGCCGTCCTCGTAGTCGGCCGGGTTGGTCGACGAGCAGTCCTTGCCGGCCCGGGCCTTGATGACGTAGACGCTGCCGAGCGCGAGCTCGGGGCCCTGGCTCAGCGACGAGAAGTTCGACGGGATCGCCCGGCCCTGGACGAAGTCGACCAGGACCTCGGCCAGGACCTCCTGGCGCAGCGTGTTGCCCCACGAGCGCGGGCTGCCGGCGGTCGGGCCGACCTGGGGCTCGCCGGGCCCGTGGCGGGGCGTGGCGGTCGGCAGCGCCGGGCCCGGACAGCCGGCGAGCGGCGCCAGCACCAGCGACGGAAGCAGCCACACCAGTCGACGCCCGAGCATGCGCATTCTCCTTGTCGATCGGCGACCGACCGCGGCTCATGCTCGCACAGGGTTGGTCAGAATCAACCCTGTGTCGTCGATCGATCGGGCCACGCCCCGACCGCGGCGGTTCGCCACACCACAGGGTTGGTCAGGATCAACCCTGTGCGGTCGATCGATCGGGCCGGCACCGGACTGCCGGTCCGATCTGAAGGTTCAACCCCGGCCCGAGCTGCGCTCGGATCCTCGGCCGCCGTGCGATAGGCTCGCGCGTGTCCCTCGTGCCGGTCGCGACCGCCGATCCCGAGACCGCCGCCGCGGGCGCCCGGTTGCGCGACGAGCTGGCCCGGGTCCACGACGCGATGCGCGCGGCGATCATCGCCCACCCGCCCGGCGACGGCAGCGGCACCGGCGCCGCCGCCGCGGCCATGCTGTCCGACGTCTACGATCGCGATCTCGCGCTGCGCTGGCAGCGGGCGACCGCCGGCGTCGACGGGCCGATGGCCTTGTGCGCGACCGGCGGCTGGGCCCGGCGCGAGCTGGCGCCCGGCTCGGATCTCGACTTCATCGTCCTCCACCGCGGCGACGAGGCCAGCGCCAAGGTGGTCGCCGATCGCCTGCTGTATCCGTTGTGGGACGCGCGGATCGCCGTCGGTCACGCGGTGCGCGAGCCGCGCGCGGCGGCCCGTCTGGCCAAGGACGATCTCGCGACCGCGACCGCGCTGCTCGACGTCCGCCACCTGGTCGGCGATCCCGAGCTGACCGCCGAGCTGGTCCGTCACGCCCGCGGCGCGCTCGCGCCCGGCGGCGATCCCAACGACTTCATCGGCCAGCTCGCCGCCGAGAAGAAGCGCCGCCACGACCGCTTCGGCG
>JAYVSF010000858.1:0-19901 GCA_043775605.1 Myxococcales bacterium | reverse complement strand
CGCCCCGCCGTCACCGCCCTCGTTCCCGGCCACCGCGGCCCGAGCCCCGCGCCGCATGCCCACGACTCGACCGGCGCGTCGCCGCCCGCGCGGCGTCCCGCCCGCCTGCCTTGGGCCGAACTCTACCGCAGGGTCTTCCGTGAGGACCTTCTGGTGTGCCCGGCTTCGACCGCCTGGTCGCGTTCTCGTGTAAGGGCCGGGCCGTGGGTCCGTCCTGCCGGGGTCGGAGGATGGCGGACGCCGCGGCCCACCTTCCAGGGGTCCCGACGGTTCGGTCGGTACGGAGCACCTTTCCGTCGGACGGTATGAACGCGGCCAGGGCACCGGTACTCTGACCAGCATGCTGAGGTCGCGTGTGCTGGTCCTGGTCGCGGCCGCGGCGTGCGCGGCGGGTTGTCACCAGAACCCACCGTCGGTCGCGATCGACGCCGACCGGGTCGACGCGACGGTGCTCGACGCCGTGGTCACCGACGCCGCGCCCGGCGACGCACCGTCGGGACCGCCCAACGTCACGATCTTCACGCACTACACCGGGGCCGATCCGCGCGCCGGCATCGAGGTCATCTTCTCCGACGCCGCGGGACGGTTCGTGGCGCGGGCGACCAGCGACGTCACAGGCGCGGTCCACGGCCACATCACGGCCGGCGATCAGGCGACGCTGGTCGACCCCGACTTCCACAACAACATCACCGTCGTCGGCCTGGTGCCGGGCGACGTCCTCCACGTCGGCGACGATCACGCGCCGCCGATGCCGATGCCCACGACGGGCGGCATCGGGGTGACGTTCGCGCCGTTCGCCGGCGCCGATCGATACCAGGTGTCGACCGACTGCGTGGGTCCGCTGGCCGCGGCGCCCGGCATGGTCGTGTCGCCCCGGAGCTGTCGCACCGATGGCCATGCCGACGCGCTGGTCGTCGCGCTGGCCGGCCCGACCACGCCCGTCGCCTACGCCACGGTCGCCGATGTGCCCTTCGGCCAGACGGCGGCGTTCCCGGCATGGCACCCCGGCCTGGAACATCTAGCGCTGACCGTCGACCATCCCACGCCGAACGCGACCGACGTGCTGATTCACCTCGCGCGCCTCCGCGCCGGCACGGCCCCCGCCCGTGACGTTGGCGGCGTGCAGGTGCCCTCGGCCACCACCTACCCGACGACCACGGACCTCGCCTATCCAGCGGCACCCGGTGACTCCTGGCAGCTGCACGTCATCCAGAACACGTCGACGAGCGGTCTGGGGCTGCGCTGGGTCCCCTACCTCACCGCCACGCTCCCGGGGCGCATGGGTGCTGTGCCCCCAGCTGCCACCCTCGACCTGACCGCGAGCCTGCCCGCGCCGATGGCAAACGTCGCCGTCACCGAGCCGGAGCCGCACCGGCCGCGGTGGACCTGGACCGGCACCCCCACACCGGGATCGTTCGTGTACGTGTACCTGGCCGATGGGGCGAGGAACCGCTGGACCGCGTACCTGCCACCGGGGTCGACCTCGTTTCAGATACCGGAGATGCCCGCCGACCTGCAGAGCACCGTCGTTGCGCCGGTCCCGGCCCAGCTCACGTTCGGTCGCGTCAACGCCGTCTACAAGTCGCAGCTCAGCTGGGATCGGTTCCGCGGCTACCCGACGCCCGACGAGGGGATCGGGCCGCGCTTGCTGTCCGCTGATCCCGCCGCCACCGCGCGGCTGTCATCCTTGATCCTGTGGCTGTGAGTTCGCGCTCGAAGGCTGTGAATCAGGCAGCGCGGCTGGCGCTTGATCCGCTGGTCTCGCGCAGCGCCGCGAGGACGAGGGGCGCGGCGGCCGCCAGGACCGCGCGCGGGTCGGCGGCGGCGGCGAGGGCGGCGGTGAGGCGGGCCTCGACCGCGGCGATCTGGGCCGGCGGCACGACCACCATCGGCCCGGTCGCCTCGAGCTTGCCGCCGTTCTCGACCACCCAGACGTCGGCGGTGGTGCCGATGGCGGCCTCCTCGCTCGGCGCGGTGACCAGGGTGACGAAGTCGATCTCGGTGCCGCCGAGGTCATCGCGTTCCCGCTCAACCGATGTCGCCCGTCGAGGATAGGCTGGAGACCCATGCAACGCTCACCGATCCGGGTGGACCTACGCTACGGCGGATGACGGACGCTACGACACCATGGACCGCCACGATTACACGGAGCTGCTTCACGCGGCGGGGTTCCGAAAGGTGCCCGGCCAGCCTCAGGCGGCGCGGTTGAAGATCTCAGGATTGCGGGGAGTCGAGCGCAGCGAGGCCGCCAGGGGGCAGGAGACGTGACAGCGCGTCCTGCGGGACGCCGCGGCGGGCGAGGACGAACTTGAGCAGGTGAGGGAGATCCCAGAGGCGGGCGCCGGTGCGCGAGCCCATGGTGTAGCGAGGCCCGAGGGCGTCGAGCTCGGACCAGTGGGCACGCATCGCGGCGAGGAAGCGCGCGGCGCGAGCCTCGTCCTGCAGCCAGCGGTAGTTGGCCTGCGACAAGAGCCCGAGGAGGCTCCATCCGTGGGCCAGGGCTTCGTCGAACCCGCGGGCGGCGGTGTCGACGTCGAGCCGGTGGTCGTCGAGGGCGCGGCCGAGCTCCCGGAACGGGGCGTAGGCGTGGACGTGCGGCTCGCCACCGAGCAACGGCGACGGTCCGTCGACCGCCACCAGGCCCGGCGCGTCGCGATCGGCGATCAGCTCATCGGCGGGAACGAGCCACGGGCCGCCTCGCTTGAGCTGGGTCACGCGCTTGCGCCACGCTGCGGCGACGGTCTTGGCGGTTCCGCAGAGGCTCGTGGGGAGCTGCATGGCGAGGCGGCCGGGTCAGGGCGCGGGGACCAGGTTGCGGGGCGGGAACGCGACCCGGCTACCTTCGGAGATGATGACGTAGATGACGAGGGCGGTGCCGGTCAAGCCGGTCAGCTCCTGCATTCGGCGCCAGAAGCCGCGGCGATCAGGCGCGGGCGAGCGCTCGGGAACGGGGACAGGCACCGGCTCGGCTTCTGACCCGCGCCCGCCCGACGGTGGAGCGGGGTCGAGAGCGATCGAAGACAACACCCCGGGCGCGACGCTTCGCACCGGCCGTGCCGGCGTGGCACCGGCGCTCCGACGGCGCGAGCGCCAGCGACCGTTGCGCCGTACGCCGCTCCGCGGGTTGCGGTTGCGGCGCGGCGTCACCCGCGGAGGACGGTGACCGCGCGCCCGCCCGGGCTGGTCGTCGGCGAGGCCGCGGTCCGCTCGGTCGCCGGCCGTCGACCGTCGCGGCGATCGAAGATGACGAGCCAGCCATGATCGAGCGACAGGCCGGCGAGGTACGCGTCGAGCTGGACCAGCCCCTCGGCGAGCGGATCGGGCTCGCCGGTCCGCCACACCTTCAGCTCCAGGGCCAGGGTCACGGCGCGGTAGCGCACACACAGATCCATGCGCCGAGAGCCCACCGCGTACTCGCGTTCGATGGTGCCGCCGCCGTTGACGACGCGGTGGAGGAAGGCCATCAACACCAGGTGCGGCGCGATCTCGTGGTACGGCGCGCTGCGCAGCAGGGGATCGCCGTGTTGCCGCCAGAAGGCGAGGAACGCCGACAGCAGCCGGTCGGCATCGAGCGAGCCGTCCGGCGAGAGCCAGCTCGGCGCGATCTGCGGTAGCGAGGCCCGCGGCCCGGCGGCCAGCATGCGGGGAATCACCTCGCGGTAGATCGGGTTCGCCACGGTCAAGCCGCCTTCGGCGGTGATCCGCAGGAGGCCGAGGTCCTGCACGAAGCGGAGGTCGTCGTCGGGCACGTCGGGCAGCGGGTCGCCGGCCAGGATGGGCGCGATGATGCGGCGGACCCGGTCCTCGCGCAGCCGCTCGGCGAGCGAGTCGAGGTGGGTGTCGTTGCGCTGGATCAGCAGCTCGCACGCGACGTCGACCGCGGCCCGATCGATCGGCTGGGCCGGATCCGGCACCACGTTCTGAACGAGCTGGCGCGCGAGCGCGTTGACCAGCCACGGCTGGCCCTGAGTCTGGTCGAAGGCGCGATCGATCCCGTCGGGCAAGAAGCGCTGGCCGGTGTCGGCGGTGTGCTGGGCATAGAGCTCGTCGACCTCGTCGCGCGTGAAGTTGCGCAAGGTCAGCGACTCGACCTTGATGTTGAAAGGACTCGCGGTGCCGAGGCGGTCGCTGCCCCTGGACTTCACCTTGTAGTCGCGGACGTCGCGCAACCCGATCAGCGCGAGCGACCACGGGAAGTGCGCCGGTCGGCTCGGATAGCCGCCGCGCAGCTGGCGGAGCACCGAGACCAGCGCCTCGTCCTGGAGCGCGTCGATCTCGTCGAGAAACACGACCAGCGGCCGCGCCGACGCCTCGGCCCAGCAGGCGAGCGCCGCTCCGATACGCCCGCCGGGCGGGGCGTCCGGCCACGGGGGAGGCTGGAGTTCGGCCGGCAGGGCATAGCGAGCATCGCGCCGCCACTGGTTGAGAATCGCGAGCTCGGCGGCGCCCGCGTCGTTGGGAAACGCGGCTCCTACCTCCATGGTCAATAGCACCGCCGTGTACCGCCCCTCCGCGGTCAGCTCCGTGCCCAGCGCCGCCAGCGACGTGGTCTTGCCGACCTGCCGGGGGGCGTGCATGACGAAGTAGCCTTTCTCATCGATGATCTGCCGCACCTGGGGCAGGCGCCGCCCGACGGAAAGCATGTAGTGGTCGGCCGGGTTGCAGGGACCGGCGGTGTTGAACCAGCGGGGCACCTCGGCATACTGCGCGTGAACTCTGGCGACGGCAACCGCCGCCAGCCCACGGGACGCGCGACCGCCAGCCCGCGGTCAGCTGCGCTTGCGGACGGTCGCGACCGGCAGGTTGCTCGCCGTCTGCGAGATCTCGAGCAGCGCGCCGACGATGTCCAGGCCCATCGTCGCCAGCACCAGCGCCACCCCGAGCCGGAGGTGACCGTTGCCGAGTTGGACCCAGCCGTTGACCTGCGACGCCGCGAGCACGAGCCCGCGCTTCCAGGCCCGGGTCGACATGTGGGCGGTGCCGTGGCCCAGCGACAGCCCGACCATCACCGCGAGCGCCATCCGCTTGCGCTCACCGAGGCAGCATAGCCGACGTCTGGGTGTGTGCGGCACTGTCACAACGCCAAGTTTGCGACACTCGGCGTTGACTTGCGATCTCGACAGTGCCAGCGTGACCGAACCAACTGTGGGAGGGGGCTGCCATGGCAGGCTGGTTCATTCATCTGGACGTCGCGCGCAAGGCCATTGACTCGCTCGCTGGCGACCCGCAAGCGGTCGCGATCCTCGCCGACGCGGGCGCGACGCTCGACGAGATCACCGCGGCGGCGCACGGCGAGCCGGCGTACCTCGCGCTCGGGGCGATCGGCCCCGACATCTTCTTCCTCCTGCCGGACTTCAAGCCACCCGTCGGCAGCGTGCTGTGGACGGCGGCGTACACCATCCGCGAGATCTACGGCTGGCTCGACGAGCACCTGCTCGCGCCCATCGACGAGCAGCTCGGCCCGGTGTTCGACAATTTCCACGACACCGCCGACGCGCTGAGCGGCGGACTGCTCGGGCAGCTCGGCTCGATCGCCACGCAGGCGACGCAGTTCATGCGGGACGCGCTGACGGTGGTCGCCGTCCGTCAGTACGACCTGCTATCCCTCCTGTCGAGCGGCGTGCCCAAGGGCTTCGACGAAGAGACGTTCTTCTGGAGTGACATGCTCCACTACCGACAGACCTACCGGGTCGGGGTGGCGCTGTGGCAGCGCGCGCTGGCCGAGACCGATCCGACGCAGCGCCGGCGCTTCCAGGCCTACGCGCTGGGCTGGATGGCGCACCTCGGCACCGATGTCATCACCCACACGTTCGTCAACCAGAAGGTGGGCGGGCCGTATCGGCTGCACTGGTCGCGCCATCACCTCGTCGAGAACCACATGGACGCGCGGGTGTACAACGCCCAGCGCGGCGGCGAGGACCTCTACGCCAACCTGTCGTCGTCGGCGCTCCACCTGTGGGTGGCCTTCAACCCCGACGGCTCCTCGCGCGTGAACTGCTTCGACTTCCAGCCAGGACCGACCTACGCGACCGGGGGCCGGACACCCGATCGCCTCGATCGCCAGCACAACTGGGACGTCGATCCCGACCTGCCGGACGAGCTCCCGAAGTTCCTGGCCGAGACGCTGCGCAGCCTGTTCGTGCCGGCCCTCGAACAGACGCCGATGGGCCAGGAGGCTTGCTGTCCGACGATCATCAGCGATCTCGACGACCGCGTACCGATCGAAGGCAATGGCTTCCCGACCGCCGAGGATATCAAGCTGTCGTACTGGTACACGTTCCACTACATGAAATGGGTCACGACGGACTACTACAACCTGCGGCCGCCCGAGGCGCCACCGGTGGTGTCCATCCCGCCGTTCCCGTCGCCGCCGGGCGCCGGCGCCGCCGACCCCGGGCCGGGACCGAGCGATCGCAGCTTCTGGGACGACCTGCTCGAGGCGCTGATCGCGATCTTCGCGTGGATCATCTACCTGGGCCAGGTCGTGGTCTGGGCGCTGACCATCATCCCCGCGGCGGCCGCCTCGGCCGCGACCTACCCGCTCCGTGAGGTCCTGTACGAGACGGTCCAGTTGCCGCTCTACAACGCGTGGCTGGCGATGCACTACTACCTGGCCATGACCGGCTTCGTGATGCCGCTGCCGGAGGAGATCAACATCGGGCTCACCCGGCTCGGCATCTCGGTCACCGGCTCGTGGCCGGACACCCTGGCCGCGCTCGATCTCGTCGATGGCGGTCTGATCTCGCCGATCGCGGACGAGCCGTCGGGGCTCGACCGCCAGGCCCGGTACCCGAAGGACGCCGTGCTCGATGCGCCGTCGATCCTCCCGGCGGCGACCGCGCTGGCCGGGGCCCTGACGGGGACGCCGCTGGTGTCGAGCGAGTTCCTTCATCCCTGGCAGTTCCCGGTCACCAACGTGGCCGGCGCGCCGGTGCCGCCCGAGCACCGGACGCAGACCGTGAGTCCCTACCGGGCCATGACCGACGTCCTCGACGTCCTGGCGTCGATGCCGGGCTCGCCGATGGCGCGCGATCTCCTGGAGTCAGCGCGGTCGGAGGCCCAGACCGTCGCGGCGGTCGCGACCCTGTTCACCCCCACGAGCGATCCGGCGGCGGTCCACACGCTCGGTGATCCGATCGACTACGTCCGCTACTTGATGGCGCGACTGACCCGCACCGGTACCGACGGCGCCGCGGTCGCGAACTTCAACCTCGACGCCGACCGCGGCTACGGCACGCTGGCCTGGGACTGGGTGCGCAAGGTCGGCAGTCGCGACGTCCCCGACGCCTTCAAGGACGAGATCAATCCGACCACGGGCGTGGTGGACGACGTCTCGCAGCGCGCCTATCGCATCCCGAACCACCCCGGCTTCGGCGCCGAGCACGGCAGCTACGCGCCGACCACTCCCGGCAATCCCGTCCAGATCCGCTACATCGACCGCGAGCCCAAGGACAGGCCATGAAGATCCCGCAGCCCGACTCGTGGGTTCACAAGCAACCCGGCGGCGCGACCGATCCGGCCCACGGCCGGGGCCCGGGCGGTGACCAGCCCCGCCACGACGGCGACCAGCCCGGCCGCGACCGCATCGGCACCGACAGCGAGCGCAAGCGCGCCGACGCTCTGCAGGCGATCATCGAGCGCAAGCGCGGCAAGGAGGAGCAACGGCCGCGCAAGGACCGCTGCCTGCCGATGCTGCTGGTGCGCTCCGCGGCCGGGGACCGCGGAGATCGGCCGGTGCCCGGCGTGTTCTGGGAGAGCCCCGACATCTGGGTGGCGGCCGGGGATCCCTCGGCGACACCCGATCTCCCGGCGTCGCCGGGCGGCAGCGTCACGGCCGGCGTCGCGAACACGGTCTACGCCCACGTCTGGAACCTCGGCAAGGTGCCCATCGCGGGTGTCGTCGTCGAGTACTACTGGTTCGATCCATCGTTGACGATCGACGCCGCGCACGCCCATCGGATCGGCGTCGCGCGGGTCGACCTCGGGCCGCGCAACAGCCCGACCTGCCACAAGCTGGTCAAGTGTCCGACCGCGTGGACGCCGGTGATGGCGAACGGCGGCCACGAGTGCCTGGTCGTGCGAGTGCGGGTGGTCGGCGACGACATCGCGCCGACGTCGTGGTCGCCGGTCACCGACCGGCACATCGGCCAGCGCAACATGTCGGTGGTCGCGGGCGCGTCGGTGAGCGGCCTGATCCTGTCCCTGGAGAAGACCCGCCCGCGCACCGGCATGGTGCAGCTCGTCCAGGTCGGTCCGCACGAATCACCGTCGCTCGCGCTGCTCGGTCGCAAGCTGAAGGCCGACCCCCAGATCAAGACACACGTGCTCGCCGAGCTCACGCCCGACGGGCGGATCGTGACTCCGCCGACCACGCCGCACGCGCCGGCGACCTTCCCGGCGGTCGGCCGGGTCGACATGCTCAAGCTGTCGACCGTGACCCGGGCGGCGTTCGACGTGCGCCGCATCGCGACCACCGACGTGCTCCGCAACCTGGCCCCGACCCGTGGCCTCGTTGCGCCCATCACCGCACCGGCGGCCGCGACCGGCGTGCACGCGCTGCTCGATCATCACCGCACCTTGCCGCGCGATCTCAGCAAGCTGCTGGTCCGCGCCGCTCACCCGCCGGCCGGGCACGCCCAGGTGCTGCGGGTCGCCACCTTCGACGACAAGGGCCAGCTGGTCGGGGGCTACACCATGGTGATCCGTGGCTGAACGGACCCCGGTCACGATCGTCACCGGGTTCCTCGGCAGCGGCAAGACGACGCTGCTGCGCCGCTTCCTCGCCGCCGGGGCCGGCGTCCGGACGGCCGCGCTGATCAACGACTTCGGCGCGCTCGGGCTCGATGGCGAGCTGGTGACCGCGGTCGGCGACTCCCTGGCGCCGGTGATCGAGCTAGCCAACGGCTGCGTGTGCTGCACGATCAACGAGGATCTGCAGCGCGCGCTCGCGACCGTCCTCGCGCTCGACCCGCCGGTCGCGCACATCCTGGTCGAGACGACCGGCGTCGCCGACCCGATGCCGGTGGTGGCCACCCTGACCCGTCCGGAGCTGCGGGCCCGCCTCCGGGTCGACGGCGTGATCACGCTGATCGACGCCGGCGCGCCGATCGACGACGTGATCGCGACGGTCGCCGGCCAGGCCCAGATCGCCGCGGCCGACGTCCTGATCATCAACAAGGTCGACCTCGCGGCGGCCGACGACCTGGCCGATCTCGAGGAGCAGCTGATCGTGCGCAAGGGCGCGGCGCGGCTGCTGCGGGCCCAGCACGCCGACATCGCCCTCGGCCTGCTGACCAGCATCGGGCGCTTCGACCCGATGGCGTTGCCGGCGGAGGATCACGCCTGCGCGGCCCACGGCTGCACGGACGAGCACGCGCACACGCACGCGCACGCCGGCCGCGACCACCTGTCGGTCGACGGCTTCCGCTCGATCAGCGTCATCCTGGCCGACGCGCTCGACGAGCGGCGCTTCCAGCGCTTCCTGTGGGACCACGTCCCGGCCGAGGTCTATCGCGGCAAGGGCCTGGTCCTGCTCGGTCCGCAGCGCCGTCCGTACGTGTTCCACCGGGTCGGCGCGCGCACCACGTTCGACCCATGGGACCAGCCGGTCGACCGGCCGCGCGCGGTCTTCATCGGCCGGCTGACCGACGACGCGGTCGCGGCGCTGCGGTCGGCCCTGCTTGGGTGCGGCCTCGACGCCGCCTGATCCGGGCCAGTCGCCCGCACGGAGACGGACCATGGATGCACGGCTGAAGGACCTGCTCGACGCGTTGCTGGCGCTCATCCCCGATGGCGAGCAGGTCGCGGCGCTGCGCGACATCGCGCCTGGCGCCGACGACCTGCTCGCGCTCGGCGACGTGCCGGGGCTGCCCGACAACCTCCGACGCGCGATCGCGACGTTCTGCTCGGCCAAGCGCGGCAAGCAGGTCGCGCAGCTCGAGCGGGTCGTGCGCAAGCTCGACCGCAAGCTCGATCTCGACGACCCGGAGGCGATCCGCGAGGCGGTGCCGCAACCGGACCTCGTGGCCGCGCTCAAGCGGGTCCTGCCGGGTGCGGACGAGCTGGCGGTGCTCGCCGGCCTGAAGGGCCAGCCGAAGCTCGACCCGCGCTTCGTCGCCGCGTGCTGCACGCCTGGCCAGCTCGCGCGCATGAAGCAGGCCCTGCTGCCCGGCAAGACGCTCGAACGCATGGCGGCCGCGGTGCTGACTCCGGAGCAGCAGCGGCGGCTGCACGCGTCGAAGCTGCCGCGCGAGCTGGTGGCGCGGATCGAGGCCAGCCGGCCCAAGGCCGAGGATGTCGCGCGGCTGCGCGCGGCGGCCGAGCGGATCCGTGCGGTCGAGCAAGGGATGCTGTCGGCGAAGAAGCGCGCCCGGATCGCGGCGACGGAGGCCAGCCAGCATGACCTGCGCGAGGGCGCAGCCGCGGAGGCCAGCCATACGCAGTGGCCGCGGATGGAGGAGCTGGGCGCACAGATCATCAAGGAGGTGACGCGATGATCGACGTCCATGTGATCGCCGGCCCCTCCACCGGCGGGACGGTGGTGGTCGACGTCGTGGTCCTCGACGACGGCCCCAATGGTATCGCCCGGGTCGACGTCCGCGATCGGCACGACGTGCCGGTGCACAGCTTCGACGGCGCCTGTCAGCACGAGCTGACCCTCCATCTCGCCGAGGTGCCGACGTCGCGACTGCCGCTGACGGTGCTGGCGCGCGAGTGCGTCACCAACGCTGTCGTCCGGTCCGGACCGTGGCTCGACCCCGAGCTGCCCGGGTTCGGCGGCGACAACCCGGCTCTGTGCAGCGCGCTCGTCAGCGTCCCGCCGTCCGCCGCTTGCGGAACCGCCATCCAGGCCGCCAGCGCCGCCCGGCGCGCGTTCGCCACCGACTGCACCAGCTACCTCCGCTGGATCGCGGCGCGCGACGGCGCCATCGCTGCGGCCGGTGTCGCCTGGGCGGCCGCCGTCGGCCTCGGGGCAGCGGCCATCGCCGCCTTCGCCGCACCGCCCTTCGGCTGGATAGCGGGGATCTTCCTGGCGATCGCCGCGGCCGTCGCGGCGATCATTGCCTCGTACTTCACGGGCCTGGCGATCGGCTACGGGATGAACGCCGACCGCGACTTCGCCGCGCTGACCAACGATCGCACCGCCTTCGATACCGCGGCCATCACGGTCGGCTCCGCCTGCTGCCCCGAGCACCGGATCGTCGATCTCACGCCGCTGACCTGCAGCTGAAGGTCCCACCCGCCGATGCGCTAGGGTGCGCGCGTGATCATCGCCCCGACCGCCGCCCCCGCGACCGCCACCTCCCGCGACGGCGAGCCCCTGGCCTACGCCGTCCACGGCCAGGCGGGTCGCACGCCGATGCTGACCGCTCACGGCCTGGTGTCGTCGTCGCACCACTGGCAGTTCTTCACGCCGCACTTTGCCGCGACCCGGCCGGTGCTGACCTGGGACTACCGCGGCCACGGCGGCCTGCCCGCGCCGCGCGCGCCCGAGACCGTCACCGTCGGCCAGTTCGCTGACGACGCCCACGCGGTGTGGCGGGCCTCGGGTCAGCCGCCGGCGGTCGTGACCGGCCTCAGCTTCGGCGTCCAGGTCGCGCTCGAGATCTGGCGCCGCCATCCCGAGATGGTGCGGGCCCTGGTGCTGATCTGCGGCACGCCCGGTCACCCGCTCGATCGAGTGTCGGCGGCGGCGGGCTTGCGCCGCGCGGTGGTCGGGCTGATGCGCTGGCTGGGCGAGCGGCCCCAACTCGGCGACCGGCTGCTGGCGGCGCTGCGCGGCCCCGGCGGGGTGCGGGTCGCGCGCGAGCTGGCGTACCTGTCGGGCGGCGCCCACCGCGATCAGTGCCCGCCCGAGATGCTCGACGGCCTGTTCGCCCACGTCGCCGCGCTATCGCCGGCGCTGATCGGCCACGTCACCGCCGCGTACCTCGACCACAGCGCCGTCGACGTCCTGCCGACGATCACGGTGCCGACCCTGATCATCGCCGGCGATCGCGATCAGCTCACGCCGGTCGCGACCTCCGAACGCATGCAGCGCGCGATCGCCGGCAGCCGCCTGGTCGTGTTCCCCGGTCACACCCACCTGGTCCAGGTCGAGCAGCCGCGCGCGGTCCACGCGACGATCGACGCGTTCCTCGCCGACCACCAGCTCTGATCGGTCGCGAGCGCGATACACTGGCCGGATGGGGGCGGGTTACCCATCGCAATGGTGCGCGAACTGCCGGGGTGAGCTGTACCCGGGCTCGCGGTTCTGCGGCCGATGCGGCGCGCCCCAACCGCCGCCACCTCCGCCGTCCGCGACCGGCGGTGGCCGCGGCTGGGTGTTCGCGGTCGTCGCGATCGTGCTCGTCACCGGCGGCGCGATCGCCGGGCTCGTAGTCGGGCGCGCGCACGCGAAGCCGACCCACATCCTGTGCGTGGCCGGCCTCTGTCCGAAGTTCCCCGTCGGCAAGCCCGCCCAGCTCGAGGCCACTGATCCGGTGTTCGGCAAGGTCCGGCTGTTCGTGCCGGCCGGCGCGCTCGCCACCGGCACCGAGCTGTCGATCGCCCCGGCGCCGCCCGGGACCCGGCCGCCACGCATCGTCGATCCCGAAAACGAGGTCGACCCGACGATCGTCGGGCCGGTGATCGACTTCGGCCCCGACGGCCAGACCTTCACCACCCCGCTCCGCCTCGAGCTGCCGTTCGATCCGACCAAGGTCCCGGCCGGCCGGTCGGTCGGCGCGATCACCTGGGACGAGCACCACGCCGAGCGCCTGGTGCCGCGCTCGTTCGATCCCGCGACCGGCGTGATGGTCGTCGACGTCGCGCACTTCTCGAACGTGGCCGCGGTGGTCGACCCCGGGCCGCAGGTCATCTTCGTTGGCACCGAGCCGTCGCCGCGCGCGACCGAGCTGCTGGGCCCGACCATCAACACCGAGCCCAGCAGCGACTGCACCAGCGGGATGGCGCGGGTCCGCGCCGCGGTCGAGCATGGCGACTACCGCGTCTACACCGACACCAACCGGTTCTACGCCGAGCAGGGCATCTTCCCGCACGAGCGCACGATGCTCTGGTACCTGTACGCCGAGGACGGCGGCGCGATGTCGAGCGTGGTCACCGGCGCCGATCAGCCGATCAAGCCGATCCGCAGCGGCCGCGAGGGCGAGTTCCTGCACCTGCTCAAGGACGCGATCAAGACCAAGGTCAAGCTCGATCCCGACGCGGTCCTGGACCTCGCCCTGCGCGCGGTCCGCCACGACGACGGCTCGGCCAACCTCGCAGAGGCAGCGGTGACCGCGCACAACGTGATCCGCGCGCTCGCCCGCAGCGACAAGTGGCTGGGCGAGATGATCGATCCCCATGGCCGGCCGTGCCCGCCCGACTTCAAGAACTGCGGCATCAAGGGCAACGAGGGCCGGATCTACGGCCACCCGCCGAGCGACCCGCTGGTGCCGGTGCTGCGCGACCTGATCGGCGCCGAGTCGATCGACGGCAGCCCGACCATGTGGGAGTTGCTCGGCGGCAAGCCCGGTCACCCGCCCGAGAACGGCGTGCTGATGGGCGCGTTCGCCCCGGGCACCGGCGTGTTCTCGACCATGCCGGGCGTTGGCGACGAGGCCAACGCCACGATCCACAACGGCGGCTCGCACTACTACTACTGGACCGGCGCGATCGGCCAGCTCTTCCACGGCGCGGCGCCGACCACCGCCGGCATGCTGGTCGAGCTGGTGCTGACCAAGCTGCCGAGCAACGACCCGAGGGCCGGCCTGATCCAGAGCCCGAACCTGATGCGCGGCCGCGGCGACGCGTCGTGCCTCGAGAGCACGCCGCCGGTGCCACCTGCCCCGCCGGCCCCGCCCGAGCCACCGCCGTGCCCGGAGTTGCCGAGGACGGCGGTCAAGTGCCCGTGGACGCCCGACGGCTTCTCGGTCGGCGAGTGCACGCCCGGCTTCTGCTGGGACGGCGGACCGCAGGGCTTCCTGGCGTGCAAGGAGCAGGAGACGCCGCCGGGTTCGGCCCGCGGCGAGAACATGAACGTCTACTGCCCGAGCGGCGTGCCGGTCCGCGATCGCTGCACCGGCGTGCTCACGTCGTGCGAGACCCCGTCGGCGCCGGCCACGCCGACGTCACCTTGACGACAACGTCACTGCATCAACGTGACGGCGGGCGACCGAGCGCCTTCGCGCGGTGCCTCGCCCACACCAGCGCGACGGTGCCGATGATCGGCGCGGCGACCGCGAGGGTGCGGACCACGGCGGTCAGCCCGGCGCCGAGGCCGACCTGCAGCACGTGGATCAGCGACAGCCCGGCGTCGACGGTGGCGGCGCCCGCGAGCAGACCGAGCAGGCGCGGCGTCGGTCGGCGACTGGCTCGCCACAGGCCGGCAGCGACGACCGCGTCGTAGGCCGCCCACGCGGCGAGCGCGCCCCGGCCGAACCCGAACAGATGGGCGTGACCGGCCGCCGCCAGCGCGGCCAGCGCCGCCGCCCACGGCATCAGCGGCACCGCCAGCGCCAGCGCGACCGCGCCCGGATGGCGGACCACGGTGCGCGCGCCGAAACCGAGCAGGCTGCCACCCGCGAACGCGCGCAAGCCGTCGACGACGTGGCGGGCGATCCGCTCGCCGTCGGGAACCTGCAGCCACACCGGCTCCCAGGCCGGCGGGTGCAGCCGCTGCTTGAACCGGCGCAGGCCGTCGAAGTCGTAGAGCGCGCTGCCCAGCCAGCCGACCGCGCGCATCGTGCGCGACACCGGGCCGGTCAGCGGCACCAGGCCGGTGGTAGCGAACGGCACCCCGTCGGCGGCGAGGTCGCGCATCGCGACGTCGATCAGCGACTCGCTGGTGCCGTTAGGCGCGTCGGGCTCGCGCAGATGATCCTCGAACAGCCAGCCGGCGCGCGCGGGCACCGGCACCAGCGACAGGAACGAGCAGGCCCGACCGTCGCGCTCGGCGACGTAGTAACGGTGGGCGTCGGCGTACTCGAACGGCGCCAGCGTGACCAGGAAACCCATCGGCTCCATGGAGCGCGACGCCAGCCAGCCCCGTGTGATCGCGTCGAGCCGCGTGCGCAGCGCGGTGCCGACCGCGAGTTCGGCCGGCGCGACCCGCCGCACCCGCAGGCCCTTGGCCCGGGCCCGTCGGAGCTGCTCGCGCAGCTTGCGATGCTGGCTCAGGATCGCGGGCCACTCCGCCGGCACGAACACCGGTTGCTCGCCGAGCAGGACCCGGGTGAAGCCCGGCCACGGCGCCGGATCGTCGACCGCAAAGAACGATGCGCGCCGACCGGCGGCCCGGGCCGCGGCGACGAAGCGACCGGCGACCGCCACCCGATCCTCGGCCGGCGCGCTGGGCCCACCCGCCGCGACCCAGCCGCCGCCGGTGTCGGCGTAGGCCACCGCGCGGTCCTCGCCGTCGAACCACGCCTGCAGCCCCGGCTCGAGGCCCTGGAACGCGACCGCGTCGCGACCGTGGGCCTCGATCACGCGCCGCAGGGCCGCGAGGTCAGGACTGACCGGTTCCGCCACCGGTGCGGCGTAGCACGCGGCCGTCCGGCCGGCCTCGTCCACCGTATCCTGGCGGGCCGCTCTCCTACCCATTCCCGCCCAACTCGAGGATGTCGTCGCTGATCGAGTCGGGCTGCGCCCCCGCCGTCAGCCTGGTCGAGATGGGCCCGCCCGACCCGAACTCGAACACGGTCGGCTCGGGCGGCGGCTACGGCGGCTTCTACTGCTTCGCCCTGATCCCCTGACCTGCCTCCGCGATGTATCGTGCGCGGATGCACGACCTCGTCATCCGCGGCGGCACCATCGTCGACGGCACCGGCGGCCCGACCCGCAGCGCCGACCTCGCCATCCACGACGGCCGCATCGTCGCGATCGGCGCCGATCTCGGCTCGGCCCACCGCACGATCGACGCCGGCGGCGCGCTGGTCACCCCCGGCTTCGTCGACGTCCACAGCCACTACGACGGCCAGGCCAGCTGGGACGAGGAGATGACACCGTCCTCCATCCACGGCGCGACCACCGTCACCATGGGCAGCTGTGGCATCGGCTTCGCGCCCTGCCACGTCGGTGATCGCGACCGCCTGATCGCGCTGATGGAGGGCGTCGAGGACATCCCCGGCACCGCGCTGGCCGAGGGCATGACCTGGGGCTGGGAGACCTTCCCCGAGTACATGGACGTCCTCGATCGCCGCCGCCACACGATCGATCTCGCCTGCCACGTGCCGCACGACGCGGTGCGGGTGTTCGCGATGGGCGAGCGGGCGCTGGCCGGCGAGCCCGCCAACGACGAGGAGCTGGCCCGGATGGCGGCGATCGTGCGCGAGGCCGTCATCGCCGGCGCGGTCGGCTTCTCGACCGGCCGCACCGACAACCACCGCGGCAAGGACGGCCGCACGACCCCGGGCGCCGACGCCAGCGCGCGCGAGCTCGAGGCCATCGCCCGCGGCCTGACCGGCCTCGACCACGGCGTGCTGCAGGCGGTCAGCGACTTCGACATGTTCGTGTCGCCCGAGCGCTTCGATCCCGAGTTCGATCTGCTCGAGGACATGGTCAAGGTCTCGGGCCGGCCGCTGTCGATCTCGCTGTTGCAGCGGGTCGGCGCGACCGAGCAGTGGCGCAAGGTCCTCGGCCGCATCGAGCGCGCCAACGCCGCCGGCCGGTCGATCCGGGCCCAGGTCGCGACCCGCGGCATCGGCGTCATCCTCGGGCTCGAGGCCACGTTCCACCCGTTCATCGGCTTCCCGTCGTACAAGGCGCTGGCTCACCTGCCCCTGGCCGAGCGGGTGCGCGAGCTGGCGCGGCCCGAGGTGAAGGCCCGCATCCTGTCCGAGAAGTCGGACAAGGTCGCCGGCGACGGCAGCGCGGTCCCGCCGCTGGTCGACAAGCTGCTCGAGGCCTTCGACATGGTCGCGATGAGCCTGTTCCGGCTGGCCGACCGCCCCGATTACGAGCCGAAGCGCGAGGCGTCGCTGTTCGGCGAGGCGATGCGGGCCGGCAAGAAGTCGCTCGAGGTCGCATACGACGCGCTGCTCGAGGACGAGGGCCAGCAGCTCCTGTACTTCCCGATCTACAACTACGCGTCGGGCACCCTCGCCGAGGTCGGCGAGATGCTGCGCCACCCGCACTCGATCCTCGGGCTCGGCGACGGCGGCGCCCACGTCGGCACGATCTGCGACGTCAGCTTCTCGACGTTCCTGCTCAGCCACTGGGTCCGCGACAAGGGCGCGCTGTCGATCGAGGCCGCGATCCACAAGCTCAGCGGCGAGCCCGCGGCCTGGCTCGGCTTCGGCGATCGCGGCGTGCTGCAGGTCGGCCGGCGCGCCGACGTCAACGTGATCGATCTGCCGAACCTGGCCTTGCACCGGCCCGAGCTCTTGCGCGACCTGCCGGCCGGCGGCAAGCGCTTCCTGCAGCGCGCCACCGGCTACCGCGCGACCCTCGTCCGGGGCGTGCTGATCGCCGACGACGGCAAGCTCACCGCCGCCCGCCCCGGCCGGCTGGCCCGGCCCAGCGCCGCGCGCGACTGAGCTCCGGCGAGACAGTCCGTTGCGCGCGCGGGGGATGCGGGCCGGGCCGGCCATCGCCACCATGAGGGCCATGTCGCAGCTCCGCCCGGTCACCCAGGTCGTCACCGCTCACCGCCAGCTCGAGGGCGCCGGCTTCACCGTGCGCCGGCCGTTCCCGAGCGCCGGCCTCGCCCTCGCCGATCCGTTCATCATGCTCGACGAGCTGGGCCCGGTCGACTACGGCCCCGGCGACGCGATCGGCGCGCCCGACCATCCCCACCGCGGGTTCGAGACCGTCAGCTACATCCTGGCCGGCGAGGTCGAGCACGAGGACTCGGCGGGGCATCGCGGCCTGATCGGCGCCGGCGACGTCCAGTGGATGACCGCCGGTCGTGGCGTGGTCCACTCCGAGCTGCCGTCACGCGCGATCCGCGACCGCGGCGGCCGGGTCCACGGCTTCCAGCTCTGGGTGAACCTGCCGGCCCAGGACAAGATGATCGCGCCGCGCTACCAGGAGATCCCGCGCGCGCGGATCCCCGAGGCGCGAACCGCCGACGGGCTGGCAACGGTGAAGGTGATCGCCGGCGAGGCGCTCGGGGTCGCCGCCGCGATCGACACCCGCACCCCGATCGCGATGCACGACTGGACGCTGGCGCCGGGCGCGGCGGTCCTCGTGCCGCTGCCGGCCGATCACGCCGCGTACGTCTACGTCTTCGAGGGCGCCACGACGATCGCCGGTCACACCGTCGGCTCGGGCCAGCTCGCGGTGCTCGGCGACGGCGACGCGATCGCCATGTCGACGACCGCGGCCGGCGACGGCGCGCGCCTGCTGCTGCTGGCCGGCGTGCCGCTGCGCGAGCCGGTAGTGTCGTACGGCCCGTTCGTGATGAACACCCGCGAGCAGGTGATGCAAGCCGTGCGCGACTACCAGGCCGGCCGCATGGGCGCGATCGCGGACGCGACCCGCCACGCCCGCTGAGCGACGTGATCTGGGCGATGATGGCGGCGCCCTGATGCGCCTGTTCGTGCCTGGCCGCCTGTGCCTGTTCGGGGAGCACTCCGACTGGGCCGGCAGCCTGCGCGCGGTCGAGCCGTCGCTTACGCCCGGTCGCTGCCTGGTCGCCGGGATCGATCGCGGGCTGCACGCCGAGGTCGACACTCGCCCGTCCACGCTCGAGCTCGCGACCGTGCTGGCCGACGGTGGCGCGCGCGGCCCGGTGTCGTTGCCCGCCGACGTCGAGGCGCTGGCCGCCACCGCCGCGGCCGGCGGGTTCTTCAGCTACGCCGCAGGGGTCGCGGCCGAGGTCATGGCCCGCTTCGCCGTCGGCGGCCTCGCGGTCCAGGTGACCGCCAGCGACCTGCCGATCGCGCGCGGCCTGTCGTCGTCGGCGGCGATCTGCGTGCTGGTGGCCCGCGCCTACAACCGGCTCTACGACCTCGGCCTGACCCCGCGCGACGAGATGGAACTGGCGTACGCCGGCGAGCGCCGCACCGGCTCGGCCTGTGGCCGCATGGATCAGATCTGCGCGCTCGGTCGCCGGCCGGCGCTCCTGACCTTCGACGGCGACGACCTCGCGATCGAGGCGCTGATTCCCGGCGCCCGCTTCGACCTGCTGGTGGTCGATCTTGGGGCCGGCAAGGACACCCGCCGGATCCTGACCGACCTCCACGCCTGCTTCCCGTCGACGCCGGGCCCGCTCGCCGACGGCGTGCGCCGCGCACTCGGTCCGCTCAACCTGGCGCTGGTCGCCGACGCGTGCGCCGCGCTCACCACCGGCGACGCCGCCGCGCTCGGCCGGTTGATGACCGCGGCCCAGCGCACCTTCGACCGCCTGGTAGTGCCGGCGAGCGCCGAGCTGCGGGCGCCGCGCCTGCACACCTTGCTCGCGCACCCGGCGGTCGCCGAGCTGGCCTGGGGCGGCAAGGGCGTCGGCTCGCAAGGCGATGGCGCCGCCCAGCTCGTCACCCGCGGCCCGGCCGAGCGCGACGCCTTGGCCGCGCGGCTCACCGCCGACCTCGACGTCGTCTGCCTGCCGGTGACGATCGCGCCCGAACCCGCTCAGGCCACCGGCGGCGGGCGCGGGCCGTAGCTCAGGAGCTCGGGCCGCCGACGAGGTCCGCGGTCGACGCCTTGTTCAGGTAGAAGATCGCCGGCGCGACCGACCGGGTGGCCCGACCGTAGGGGCCGCACGCCATACCCCGCAGCTACCTGTCGGCTGGGGGATTCGGCCGGATCGTCAGAACATGAAGCTTCAGCGCCTCCGACTCACACACCTGTTGCCGCTCGCCACGGTCCTGGTCGTCGGCTGCGTCGACCTGGATCCCGAGACCGGGGTCAGCGACGAGGAACTCGCGACCAACAACGGACTGGGGGTCCTCAACGGGCTCAACACCCAGAACGGGCTC